>DAIMKA010000021.1:9156-9974 GCA_036721955.1 Lachnospiraceae bacterium
GCTGGCCCGGTAAGCTCCTGCAGAACCGGGGCCTTCGTATGGACCAGCAGCTTCAGAATGCGCCCTGTCAGGAAAATATGCAGAATATGCCGGTGACCAGAGGCAGGGGAGGCAATCTGCCCGGACCGGTTTGTGGAGAAGGGTTTCATGATCCGGATTGCGAGAGAGGAAGATGCCGCAGGGCTTCTGGAAATCTACAGCTATTACGTGGAGCATACCGCCATTACCTTTGAGTATGAGATTCCGTCGGAAGAGGAGTTCCGGGAGCGGATCCGCCATACGCTGAGCCGGTATCCCTATCTTGTAGAAGAGCAGGATGGGAGAATCGTCGGCTATGTGTACGCCGGGGCCTTCAAGGGCCGGGCAGCCTATGACTGGGCGGTGGAAACCTCGATCTATGTGGAGAGGGGAGATCACCGGCACGGGGTAGGGCGTGATCTCTATGAGGCTCTGGAGCAGGCGCTGCAGCTGCAGGGCATCCGGAACGCAGAGGCCTGCATTGCGGCGCCGCGCGGAGAGGATCCGTATCTTCCCCCGGACAGCATCGCTTTTCATGAGCATCTGGGATATCGTCTGGTGGGACGCTTCGAGGAATGCGCCTATAAATTCGGCCGCTGGTACGACATGGTCTGGATGGAGAAATTCATCGGAGATCATCCGGAAGAACCCGGGGCGGTGTCGAAGATCCGGCCTTTTCCGGAAATCCGGGATCAGCTGGCATGGAAGTGACAGGATCGCAGCCGGATGTCCGGAGGCTGTCGGGAAACGAAGCGCTGCTGATCAGCAGGAATTCTGGTGAGGGAATTCGGAGTTGCTGT
>DAIMKA010000021.1:9993-10386 GCA_036721955.1 Lachnospiraceae bacterium
GACAAGAGGGACGCTGCCTTTTGGCAGCGTCCCTCTTGTCTTGTAAGTGCGCCCGGTCTTTGCATCTGCGAAGGTGAAGGCCCCGGTCACTTCCCGGGATGGATTTCATCCGTGTCAGAATCCTCGTCGGAGGCCCCTCTTCCCGGGAGCTTCCCGGCGGCCCAGGTAAGAAACCAGATGAAAACCGGAACGGCGATGGTCATGCCGAGGCAGAACCGGAACAGCCGTCCTGTGCCGGGTCTGGAGAACACTGCGGCAAGGAAGGTCGCGGCGTAAAGAGCAAGGAGCAGGATGATCCCGGCCCACGCGGCAATGCGCCGGAAGGTCCAGGCGGATTTGCCGGAGGATCCGGAAGCGTTCTTTCCGGAGGATGACGGGACAGGACCCTTCCGG
>DAIMKA010000021.1:10479-15882 GCA_036721955.1 Lachnospiraceae bacterium
CTGTCTGCCCGGTCATGAAAAAACACGTGCCGTGAGCAGACTTTTTTATGCGTGGCCTCCCGGCGGAGCTGTCCTCAGAACTGCACGTGAAGAGCGGTGAGAAGAAGTCCCCAGAGGACGCCGGAAACGTAGATGAGTGCCGTAATCTTCAGGTTCTCCCGCAGATGGTGGGAATTGGTGCGGAAGAGAACGAGAAGGCCGACACCTGCGCTGACAAGGAGTCCCGCCATCATCTGTCCGGCGGCGATCAGGCCGTCCAGATAGAGCTGTGTGATCATGATGGAGGAAGCGCAGTTCGGAATCAGTCCGACCGCACCGGAGAGGAAGACGCCCGCGGCGGGATGGGAAGAGAGGAGATCCCGAATGGCCTCTTCCCCGAAGCCCTCTACGAGAAGCGTCAGAGCCAGCGTGATCAGGAAAACGAAAAGCGTAATGTGAAGCGTGTGAACAAAGGCCGACTTCAGAATGCTGCCCTCTTCCTCCTCACAGCCGCAGTGCTCCTGCTCGCACAAATCGTGAATGTGCTTTTCCGGTTCGCCCTTCCGGCGGCGGTGTTTCCGGATCTGATGCAGAATCAGGTCAATGACCAGACCGGTCAACATGGCGATTGCCGCTTTTGCGGCGAGAATCCGCGCCATCTGCCCAATGGGAACCTGCGAAGAGATGAACAAGGGGAGCATCTCATCAGAGGTAGAGAGGAAAACGGCGAGGAGCGTCCCGAGAGAAATCAGTCCGCCGGAGTAAAGGCTTGCCGCTGCGGCGGAGAAGCCGCACTGCGGAACGATGCCGACGATGGCACCGAAGATCGGGCCGAGATGGCCGACGTTTTCCCTCCGGATCAGGTCCTGGGATTTCTCTTCGGTGCGCCGCTCCAGCGCCTCCATCACAAGGTAGGTGATGAAAAGGAAGGGAATCAGTTTTAACGTGTCGATTCCGGCATCCAGCAGGGAATCGGCGAAAAGATCGAGAATGTTCATAATATAATATCCGTTTTTGTATATGAATCCGAGTGTCGCGAGGAGAAAACCGCGAAGGCGGTTTCTCCGAAGCGGCAGCAGGGCACTCATAAGAGTGACCGCTGCAGGCAGGAGGAATCGCCATCGGGCGATTCCGAGTGTGAGAATACCGAAAAGGCCCTGTGCTGTCAACTGATTTCAGCGTTCTCTGGTACGCGGGAGATTTTATCGGAAAACGAAGACGGCGTGTGCATATGAAATCGGAAGATTTGGCATTGACTTGAAGTGGACTTCAGGTGATATCCTGAATGTAATGGATTCCGATATCATGCGGGCACTTGCCGCCGCAGCTGCGCAGCGGCAGAAAGGGGAAGAGAATGGACAGAATCAAGAAGAATTTCGGATTCGGATGCATGCGGCTTCCGATGATCGGAGAAGAGGTAGATCTTGAGCAGACGAAGAAAATGGTGGATGCGTTTCTGGACGCGGGCTTCAATTATTTTGACACGGCCCACGGCTATATCCAGGGCAAGAGCGAGACGGCGCTGAAGGCCTGTCTTACGAGCCGGTATCCCAGGGATCGTTACATTCTGACGGATAAGCTGACCGGCAATTTCTTTCAGAAGGAAGAGGACATCCGGCCGCTCTTCGAGAGCCAGCTGGAGGCCTGCGGCGTGGATTATTTTGACTTCTATCTCATGCATGCGCAGGGAGCGGGCAACTTTGATCATTACAAGGAATGCCGCGCTTATGAGACCGCGTTTGAACTGAAGAAGGAAGGCAAGGTCCGTCATGTCGGCATTTCCTTCCACGACAAGGCAGAGGTTCTGGAGCAGATTCTGACGGAATATCCGGAGGTTGAGGTCGTTCAGATTCAGTTCAACTACGTGGACTATGAGGATCTGGCGGTTCAGAGCCGCCGCTGCTATGAGGTCTGTCGTAAGTACGGCAAGCCGGTGATCGTCATGGAGCCGGTCAAGGGAGGAAATCTTGTCAACCTTCCGGAAGAGGCGGCAAAGGTCTTGGAGGACCTGCACGGAGGAAGCGCGGCGAGCTACGCGCTTCGTTTCGCGGCGGGATTCCCGGGCATGATGATGGTCCTTTCCGGAATGAGTACCATCGGCCAGATGGAGGACAACATCAGCTTCATGAAGGACTTCAAACCTCTGGATGAGAAGGAGATGGAGGCTGTTCACAAGGTACAGGAGATTTTCCACAAGCAGAATCTGATTCCCTGCACGGGCTGCCGCTACTGCACGGACGGCTGCCCGAAGCATATCCTGATTCCGGATCTGTTCGCGGTGATGAACACGAAGCAGATTCACCACGACTGGAACGCGGACTATTATTACAATGCGGTCTATACGAAGGAAGGAAGCCGTGCCTCCGACTGCCTGAAGTGCGGCAAGTGCGAGAAGGTCTGCCCGCAGCACCTTCCGATCCGGAAGCTCCTGGAGGATGTGGCGAAGGAGTTCGAGAAATAAGGCACGCAAAAGCGTTGAACAGGCGGATGCAGAAGGATGCAGCCTGAAATTCCTTAAAATGTGATAAGTACGCGCTTGCGGATGGCATCCGCGGTGGCCCCCATGGTAAAATCAGATCAGGAGAACGGCTGAGAAACCATGAGGGCCATTCTTTTGCCGAACTTTATTTTCAGAAAAGAAGCTGCCCGGGATTGTTCACGTCTTCGATGTGACAGCTCCTGTTACCGGTGCGCGCGGCGAAACGGCGCAGGCGCGGGCTGAGCCGGGCCCGGAGCGGCAGCAGGGAGAAAGATTCGTGGACGAGTATTTTCTGATTCTGACCGTCATTGACGTGGTGGTCCTTCTGTTTATGTGCATGATGATTCATGCGAGTGAGAATTTAAGTGACCGCCAGAAAAGAGGATTTCTCAAAACCTATCTCCTGATCGCGGTGATCTCCATTCTGGAGGTCATTACGGTGATTGTGAATGAGACTCCGGTGCAGTACCGGTGGATCAATCTTCTCGCAAACTATCTCGGATTCGCGCTGACACCCGCGGTGCCGCTGTGTCTGGTCCATATTCTGGACAAGCAGGGCAGAAGGCAGAAAATACGGAGAGGCGCAGCCGTCCTCTGGCTGGTCTACATTATTTTTCTGGCCGTGTCCCTTCCGTCCGGAGCCGTGTTCGGCGTGGAGGCGGACAATCGCTATTTTCGCGGGGAATTCTTCCATATCTATGTTGCAATGTATTTCATGAGCATCGTGTATCTGGCTGTCGCAACCTCTGCGTCCGCCATTGTCTATCAGAACAAGAGCAAAATTCTGATTTTCCCCCTGATGGGGTTTCTTCTTCTCGGAACGATCGTCCAGCTTGCCTTTCCGGACATCCATACGACCTGGCTGTGCGTGACGCTGATCTCCGTTCTGTATTACATCTACTGCAATGAGATGTGGAACCAGCTGGACGGGCTGACAGGGCTCCTCAATCAGGCCAGCTATCTGAACCGGACCTCGTCGGCAAGGAGCGGAGACAGGGTCCTCATTGTGTTCGATGTGGACAGGTTCAAGCAGATCAATGATACCTACGGACATCTCTATGGAGACCGGTGCCTTAGGGAGATCGCGGACTGTATGAAGGCCGCCTATGCGAGATACGGCGGGTGCTACCGCATGGGCGGAGACGAGTTCTGCGTGATTCTGCGCGATGAGGACAGGGAAGATGCCTGTGCAGGGAATTTCCTGCGTCTTCTGGAAGAAAAGCGCAGGGAGAATCCGCACCTTCCGACCGTCTCCTACGGCTCGGCGGTGATGGAGAGCGGAGAGAATATCCTGACGATCAAGGAACGTGCGGACCAGAACATGTATCAGTTCAAAAAGGCCCGGAGGGAAAAGACGGAACACCCCGGATTCCATGGATGACCGCATATGTTTTCTGACCGGGAAAGCGTCTTCCTGAGCCACATCGCAACTGCACAGGACTGAATTGAAATCCCCTCTGGCAATCTGAGCCGCGGGGGATTTTTTGATTCTGCCGGGAAAAGAGATCTTCGCCAAAAGAGATCCTCTGTGAAAAAACTGTTGACAACATGTAGCATACTACGTATTATATGTAGCGTGCTACATGAAGATGAAGCTGGAACATGCCGCAATGGGAAGAATGGTTTTCGCGGTTTTCCGGCAGGAGAGGAGAACCGATGGAGGAAAGGCCGGAGAGAAGATTTGAGGACGCCCCTCTTGGCTATAAATTCAAGAGAATTCATGAGATGTTCCGGGCGAGAATGAATGAGGATATGAGGCGGGAGGACCTGACCTGTTCGCAGATGGAGGTCCTTTTCTATCTGGAGAAGCACCGGGACCACCCGATCAACCAGCAGGAGCTGTGCGAGGCGGTTCAGGTTTCCCATCCGACGATGATCGGCCTGATCAACCGGATGGAGGAAAAGAATCTGGTGGTCCGGAGGACGGATCCGGAGAACCGTCGGAGCCGCTACATCGAGATGACACCGAAGGCGCAGGAAATCATGCACCGGACGAAACGACAGCGGGCCAGAAATGACGAGAAGCTCGTCCGGGGATTTACCGGGGATCAGGTGAAGGAGCTGAATGCTCTTCTTGCCATGGTTTACCGCAACATGCAGTCGGACGGGTTTCTGAAGGATGAAGAGGAGACGTAACACAGGAAAAGCATCGGAACGGTGCGGAAGAGCTGCCCTGCGCATGCAGGGAGAATGACCGGCCGGACCGTGTGATGGAAGGAATAAAAGGAAAATGAAGCGAGAAGATTTAAAGAGAAAAAAGAGCGTGGTCGGAACTCTGTACCGGCAGCTCGGGCAGTACCGGATCGTGACCTTCATTACCCCGCTGTTCATGCTGGGAGAAGTGGTGGCGGAAATGGTGATCCCGATTCTGATGGGGACCCTTGTGGACGACGGTGTCTCGACAGGAAATGTATCTTACGTAGAGAAAACCGGTGTGCTCATGCTGGTGGTGGCGCTGCTGGGCCTTGTCTGCGGTGTGCTCGGGGCATTCACGGGATCGAGAGCGGGGGCCGGCTTTGCGAAGAACCTCCGGAAGGCGATGTTCGACAACATTCAGAAGTTTTCCTTTGCCAACATTGACCGGTTCAGTACATCCAGTCTTGTGACGCGCCTCACAACGGATGTCACCAACGTGCAGAACGCGTTCCAGATGCTGATCCGCATGGCGATGCGGACCCCGGCGATGATGATTGTGGCAATGGCGATGTCTTTCCTTATCAGCCCGAGGCTGGCGAGCATCTATCTGATTGCCGTGCTGATCCTCGGCGGGATTCTGTTCGCGATTATGAAGAGCACCACCGCTTATTTCCAGAAGGTGTTCGAGCGGTACGATGATCTGAATGAGAGCGTGCAGGAGAACGTATCCGCCATCCGGGTGGTCAAGGCCTACGTCCGCGAGGATTATGAAATCAGCCGCTTCCGGAAGGCGGCCGCCAACATTTATC
>DAIMKA010000022.1:0-11010 GCA_036721955.1 Lachnospiraceae bacterium
TTTGCCGAATGTGGCAGCCGGTGCGTCAGCACCGATGCTGCTGTTTGTTTCCCTCACGATCAGCCGCATTTCGAGCAGGCTCTCCGCGTCTTCCCGGCCTCCGATAACGGAATTTCCTGCACTTCTCTTTGAATTGCGGTACAGGAAGCCGAGCTATGATATCTGTTTCCGTCCTTTGTGATGACCAGTGTTCCGCTTCTGGCAGGCCGACAGCGCTCACACGCATAATATTTTGATCCGTCACTGCTTCTTACGGTATCCAGCAGGGAAGCATCCACGCTCCTGACAGATGGCTTTAAATAGGTGCAGCTCCGGCTTCTGTGATAAACCACTCCGGAGGCCGTGACAAAGACCATTTCTTCTGATTTCTCTTCTCCTGTACCGGATCCATCCTTTTCCCCGATCTCATATCCGGTCCATGCATGTCCGTAATAACGGCTTCTTGCCTGAAAACTTCCGAGCCCGAACAAAGGAAGAAACGGCCGGATCCGATAATCCGCTGTCAGATCCACGATTCCATCCTCCTCAAGGACAGATGAACCAAGATAGGAAATTCCTCCTGCACCGTTCTCCAGACAGGAATGAGCCAGATATTCGCTTCCCAGAAAATCCGAGACATTTTTTCGGACAAACGTTTCCGATACGGCAAGAGAAGTCAGCGTGCCGCTGAATTCTCCCTCCGGCACCAGGCTCTGTTCCTCCAAGCCATACTGCGCGTAAAAGGCATATTCCGACAGCTCCGTTCCGGTTTCATGAAGTGCGGCAATGATCCCGCTCTGCAGCCGTACTGCTTCAAACAGATACAGGATTTCCATCATGAAAAAGAGAAAAATCGGAATCACCAGTGCAGCTTCCACCGTCATACTGGCCGTCAGAGACCTGGCCGGAAACAGTACCCTTTCTGAATCTGTTTCCCGAAGAGGCCCGTTTCTTTTCTTATTTTTCCAGTAAACAGATTTTTCCCAAAAGCGCATTGTTTCCAGCCTTTCTCCTGAGCGGAAATGCCTGGTGGAATTCATTCATAGCTGCCTTCCCGATGAATACTGCATTCCTGACCTGACGACCCGCGAACCGTGACATCTACAGAAAACGTATCCATGCAGCCATCAATCCGAAAGCTCTCGGAATGCTCCGCTTTCCGCACATCCATCTCCATCAGATCCATCAGCCGGTAATCCCGCATGGTTCCGTTCTCCAGAAAGAGCAGTACCCGAAGGTATCCCGTATAATCCAGTCCGCTCCCTTCTGCCCGATTGCCGGAAGAAAGCCCTGGCGAGAAAATAGAGAGCAGCCCTGTCTTCCATGTTCCGGAGCTTTTCACGAACGGAACTTTTCCGCCTGAGAACAGCGTCCTCAAATCGCACACCGATTCTGAATAGCTCCATGCAAGAAGAAGTCCCGTGGTAAATACCGGCTCCAGCTCCGGACTGAAGCAGATCAAAGAAAAGAGTTCCCCCCAGAATTTTGCTTCGGCCTTTTTCCCTGCATCTGAAAAGAGGCAGGCCGTGTTGGCTGCAAGCCGGATCAGAAGCAGTGTCTCTGCCGTCTTCTCCAGATTCTCCCGGTCTGAATTCTTTCCGCAGAGCAAGTACTCCATCTGATATTTCAACCGGCTCTTATCCAGTGTTTCCCTGTAATTTCCGCATTTTTCGTGAATGTACTCATTCATAAAAAGTGCGTCCGCCTCGCTGTAATGATGACTGTTCTGTGCCTCTGCTCCATCCCCTGTCTGCGCCGCCCGGTGCGAAATATAATCCTCCGCGCGCACTCTCTCCGCACTGACATTCCCGCCATCTCCCAGCACAACATTCAGAATCGGAGCCTGACTCGCAGCATTGACTTCCTTCCACGGATCCATGGCATGCTCTTCATCCACTCCGTTTGCTGACGCGTAAGAAGAAGCTCCCGCGGCTTTTGCCTCCGCCTCTGATTCTTCCTCACTCTTTTCTTCACCCCCGCTCCCTTCTCTGCGTTTTCTTGCTTCTTCCAGCCCGTTTCGAAGCTCTTCTTCGTTTTGTGCTTTTCTCCTTGCCCATTCCGTCGTGTCAAAACCGAGACCGTTATATCCGTTCGCTGCTTCCAAAATGCCGGAGGCCAATGCTTCGAGTGGTTCGGCCGACAGGTACGCATTAATCTGTTCCCGGACTGCCTGACCATCCAGGTCTGTTGCCAGCCTTGTTTCACTAAGCTGCAGATTTTCCAGCGATGTTCCGGTAAAATCCGCACCTCCGAAGGATTTCAATCCTCCGGAGGACAGATTCTTTTCAAGATAATTCCGGACGTGCTGTTCGGTTGTCTGGACCGACGGATGTCCGCCTCCATATGAGGTATCAATCATCAGAAGATCATATTGGAGAAACAACTCTCTGCTGTATTCCGCCAGCGCGGAATTGACTGCCGTATCCACGGCAAGCTCCGTCTGCATCCGCACGGCATTTCTCCGTGCACCGTCCAGAAGAACAAAGATCAGGGACAGAAGAATCGGTATGCACAAGGCAAGAAAGACTGTGAGATACCCTCCGACTCTTCGTTTTTTCACATTCTCATCCCAGTACATCGTTGCTCTTGCTGGTAATCGTTTCAAAAATTGTATTGACAAGGGAAGTCAGCTGCTTTTTGAAAATGATGACGAGTCCGATGAGGACCACAATAATCAGAATCAGCTCCACCGTTCCCATTCCGGATTCATCGGAGAGAATCCGGTGCCCCGATCTTAACTTTTCCTTCAGAAATTCCTTTGTCCGAATCCATGTATATACTGCTTTTTTCATTTGTTCCTCTCTTTCCGCATCACGCCTGTTCCAGACAGGAGAATGTGACATCAGACTCGTTCGAGTGTAAACGATGGGATTTTCACGCAGGTGAATTTCATGTCATTTAACGCCCCTTCCAGACAGGAAAATGCGGCATCCGACTCGTTCGAATACAGACGAGGAGAATTTCGCTCACACGAATTCTCCGATGTGAGACCAGTCATGCTCATAATGAAAAGCTGAAATACGCCGGGATCATGATGATTACCAGAGTCACTCCCAGCATGATCATCATGGGAAGAAGGAGCTTTGTACCCGCTTCTTCTCCCATCTGCCTCGCGATGCTCCGCCGTTCCTCAAACGAACGATCCGCTTCTTCCTGCAACGCCTTTAACAGTTCGCTGTTTCCTTTCTTCAGATTGGAAATCAGCAGGGTGCTCAGCTTGGAATAATGCCCCGACCGACACCGTTTCCCGAAATTTGTGTAGGCGGCTGCCTCGGATATGCCGTTGTCAAGTTCCCGGCACACCAGAAGGATTTCTTCATATACATATCGTTTCTCACCCCCTTCTTCCCGTTTCTTCTGATACTCCTCTCCAAGCCGGCAGAAAATATTGCGCATACTCATTCCCGCTCCGAGATAGAGCGTCAGCTTGCTTAAAATCAATGGATAGTCCAGTGCGAGCTCTCTGTCGCGGTCCTGTACTTTTTTATGCAGCTCCTGATCCTTTCCTGCATATGCCAGAACACCTGCTGCCGCGATCAGGATAAAAAGAAGGAGGCTCTGATCCTCTTTCTTTTCCTCCCACTGCAGCGATACGCCGTTTACATAAGAGGGAAGCCGCAGTACACTCTCACTTCTGGTCCTGCTCTCTTCCTCTTCCAGTTCCCTCCGGATTCCTTCATCCAGCTTCTCTTCCTGGCTCTCCGGCTTTCGGAAAACCAGAACATCATAGCTTCTGCTGTTCTTTCTTCCTTCATAGAAAAGTGTTGCCGTCAGCCGAACCTTCCCATGCTCCCCCGACCGAAGCTGTCCCGCATGCACCGTTCCATCCGTGTCCACAAGGCTGTAATCACTGCTTTCCCATGAAATCCGAAACGGATACCCTTCCGCGGATGAAATCAGATTCAGGCTTTCGGTCACATAGTTCAGATTCCGGTTTTCCCCGCGGATCAGTTTCGGAAGCTGATTCATAAGTTCCTCCGACAGGCGGTCCGCTTCCTTTTCCGTATACGTTTGTCCGTCAATCTTCAGCTCATATTCCCCGATGGAAATCTTTTTCCCTTCGTCGTCCTTCGTGCTTACCGTTGCCGTAATCTCGCGGGCAGGCTGTTCATAGGCCGGCCGTTTCACGATTCCCTCTGAAGAAATCAGAGGTTCCTGTCTGCCTGCAAACCAGACAGAAACGGCAAGTGCATCCGCAGCAAGAAGAAAAACCAGAAAAATCCGGATTTTATCCACAAAATACCTGGCTTCTTCCGTTCGGATCCGGACAGATGGCTTCAAAACGGTCAGCTCTTTCCGAATGATCTCCTCCCCGGGACTTCCGGAATATTTCTTCCCCGTCAGTTTCTTCTTCCACTGAAGGCTCTTCCGGTACAGATACACGGACATTTTCCGAAGAATTCTGCTGAAGCCGGCAGACGGCTCTTCAGACAGTGTTTTCTCATTTCTGGACAACACTGCCAGCACCAGAAGAGCTGCGGCAAGGATGAGATAAATCAGAATTTGAATCATAGATCAGACCTTTATGGCAACGATTTTCTCCGACAGGGCGAAGGCAAACAGATAAGCAGAAAGACAGGCTGTCATCACGAGAATTCCAGCCGGGTTATGGTACAAAACATCGAAAAAGCCTCTGGAGGTCAGCCCGATGTAGGCAATGATTCCAAACGGAACAACATCCATGATGGTCTGCTCCAGCCTCTTGCTGCTCACGAGAACACCGATTTCACGTTCCACGTCCATCCGGTTCTGAATCTGTGAAATGGTTCTCTGCAGAATCTCCGGCATATTTCCGCCGCTCTTTCGCGCAATCGCAAAGATTTCCGCAAAGTCCCGGATTTCATCAGAACCGCTTCCCTCCGCAAACCTCCAAAGGAGTTCCTCCAGCGGAACATTGCTGTCCAGACCGCCTGCAATTTTCTCAAGCTCCTTTACAATTTCACTGCGGCTCCCGAAGAAAATTTTCATCTCCTCTTTTGCAGTGCGAAACGCGTTTTCACAGGAATATCCTGCCTTCAGGGCAGTCAGAAGACTGTTCATACATTCCTTAAACCCGGAAACCAGCTCCCGTCTTCTTTTCTCTTCCTGTCTTTCCTTGCTCCGAAGGTAAATCGGCACAGTCAGAGGAGACAAAAGAATCACCGCCGCAAATGAGGAATAGAATACCCACGAAATTACAAATAAAACACCGATTCCTTCCAGCAGAAAAAGGATTCTTTTTTTATCCTGCCGAAAGTCGAATTCCCGCAAGAGCCAGTTTATCCTTCTTCTCCAGCGGGTTCTCACGAACCCACCTTCCTGTGATCTTCCCATCCTTTTCTCCCTCTTCCTCAAACCGATAGAGCGTCTGCATGGCGATTTCTCCCTCACGGATTCCAAGGATTTCCGCTACCTCCAGTACTTTCCGGCTCTTGTCCCGCAGTCTTCCCAGATGCACCACAACGTCCAGTGCAGATGCAATCTGTGCGCGGATCGCGGCAATCGGAAGCTCTGCCCCCTGCAGAATCATGATCTCAAGCCGGGACATCATGTCCCTTGCGCTGTTGGCATGACCGGTTGACATGGAACCGTCGTGTCCCGTATTCATCGCCTGAATCATGTCAACAGCCTCGCCCCCTCGGACCTCTCCGACGATGATTCTGTCCGGTCTCATTCGAAGTGACGTGCGGATCAAATCCCGGATACTGATCGGGACGCATCCTTCCACATTGGCACTGCGTGCCTCCAGACGCACCAGATTGGGGATATGACGGATCTGCAGCTCAGCATTGTCTTCGATGGTAATCACACGTTCTTCTTCCGGAATAAAGGCAGACATGGCATTCAGAAAGGTTGTTTTGCCGGAGCCGGTTCCCCCGCTGATGAATATGTTGTAGCCGGAGCGTACCAGTGCCTTCAGGAAGTCCGCAAGTTCTCCGGAAAGAGAACCGAATTCCAGAAGATCCTTCACTTCTATCGGATGTTCCGGAAATCTCCGGATCGTCAGGATCGGTCCGTTCAGTGCGGTCGGCGCAAGTACCACGTTGACGCGGTCTCCATTCGGAAGCCTTGCATCCGCAATCGGGGAAGATTCGCTGACAACCCGGTTGCAGTCAGAAACAATTCGCGTCACCACATCCAGCAGCCGTTCCGCAGAGCCGAACCGGAGCGGAAGCTGTTCCAATCCGCCGCCCCGTTCCACGAATACCGAATCTGCCCCGTTGATCATGATCTCCGTAATGGACGAATCATCCACAAGGTCCTGCAGAATATCGAGTTTCCGGAGTGAATGAAAAACCTCCTGCCGGAGTCTTGTCATCTCAGAAACCAGAATCTCTTCTTCCGAGGCAAGAGAAGTAATCTCTTCATCAATCAGCTCCAGTACCCGTTCATCGCTGACTTCACTGGAAAAATCGATTCTCTCCAGAACACGCTCCCGGATTTTCCGGCTTCTTTCCGCAGGCTGCGGCCTGCCATTCTCTGTCTTCATGATCAAGTTCCGCCGTACCCTTCCTCTTCCATAATCTTACGCACCCTGTCCGCCATTTCCCCATGCGTCAGGTTCTCCAGTGCTGCCGGCAGTTCCCGGAAAATCGGGAACCGGCACCTTCTGGTTTTTGCCGCAATATCCTCACAGCCGCCGGACTGCAGAAGCTGTTCATAGGCAGTCACCTTGGCTCTGGACCACTCATCATCCCTGACGATTGTGAAGATCTGCTCACACTCCCGAAGAATCGAAAACAGCCCGTCTGTGGACTCTGACAGATCCAGAATCACATATTCATAGTCCGTAATTTCTTCCAGAGAATGAAACAGTTCCAGCCACTGCTCCTTCCGAACGGCCCGCAGTTCCGTAAAGGATTTCATCGGCGGAATATAATCCAGTCCGTTCAGATTTTCTGTAAGAAGGGCCAGCTGCGCTGTCAGCCGCTCACGTGCACACTCGTTGTAATAAAGGAGATCCGCAACGGTACCGCGGAAGCTTCTGCCGAGCATCCGGTCCAGTCCCGGGTAATTCTCGAAATTCAGGTACAGTACCTTGTGCTGTCTTGCAAGAAGCTGACCGAATGCCAGAGAAAAAGTAGTCTGAAGGCATCTCGAGATCGGTGTATAGCAGCCGATCATCCTGCAGCCGGTTCCATGCCGGATCATTCCCGGTACGGTTCCCTCCTGCCCCATGGCAAGCTCCTTCACAATCTCCAGAATGACATCCGTGGACTGATATTTGCTGACGCTCCGGACATTCTCCCCAAGGTATTGTCCGGTTTCATTCAGAACAAGTACGCTGCCTTCTTCGGCACGGCCGGCTCCTTCCTCATACTCCCGTTCGGCAACAATCAGGAGCGCTGTTTTGCCTTCCGACTTTTCCCGAAAGCTTTTCCACTTCTCCGCGGAAGTATACAGCTCCATCTCACACGGAAAAGAAAGATGTCCTTTCAGATATTCCATCAGACGTTCTCCATAATCCGCCTCGCTGTCGCAGATCACAATTTTCCCGGCTTCTTCCTGATTTCCCATATGGTTTCCCTTCCTCTCATCGTTTCCGATCATGGTCTCGCAGAAAATGACCGCAGCAAAGCCATGCCAATCCGGCTGATCCGCCGTGGATTCCTGCCGGAATTCCGTCGGCAGCAGTTTTCTGCTGCCTTTCCTTTGCAGAAAACAGGGTGTTCCGGGCAAAAAAATCACACCAGAAATACAGTCAATGATTTCAGAACGATGTGAATCGAACCCGCTGTAAAACAGAATGTAATGATAATGAGGTGATACTCTGCCGTGGTTATGACAAACCCGGCATGCCGGAAGAACTCCGGTCTGAAGCTGATTTGGTCTTCCTGAAAACAGCTGTTTCTGAAATTCAGGAAACGATTGGTTCCCTCCGGAGGATTTGGAAAGCCTTCCGGGAAGATGGATGCATCGTAACAGAGAAATTTTCATCTGGCAAGATGAAAGCAGCCGGTTCCGATGATTTCAGCAGATATGCATGAATTTTATCCACAGGAATTGTGACTTCTTTTCTACTTATCCGCACAATTCACATAAAAAAAGCTCCCCTCCCCTGCATCTGCAAAGGAAGGAAGCAGTTCTCGTCAGCCGTGCAGTCCGTCCGTCTGACGCTGCATGTCCTCGACGACAATGTCGTAAATTTCTCCGAGAGTCCGAAAGTACTGCAGAACCAGCCACGGCTCATTGGTATGATAATGAACCTTCAGTGTTGCTTTTTCTCCGCCAATTTCGTCCTCTCCGGTGTCTCCCGCAACGATCAGGCAGTCACCTTTGAAGTTGTCTGTGATGTAATCTCTGGTCTCATCCACGAGATCGTCACAGCCGTCGTCATCCAGCCCGTAGACATCCAGAAGAAGCTGTGTATCGTACCGATATTCAATGATTTCCTTGTGGTTTGCCATCTTTCAGATCCTTTCCTGTAACGGTTCAGCTTCTGCCGATCTCCGCATACTTCTTCTCCCGCATTTCATTCAGAAGTGCCCTCACGCCTTCTGCGTATCTGCCGGTTCTGCGGCCGGTGCAGTCTGAGACTTATCCTCCAGCTGCGGCTTGCGGTTCAGAATTTCCATGAATTCCTCTCCGGTGATGGTCTCCTTCTCATACAGATACTGGGCAAGTTCGTCCATCTTGCGCTTGTTCTCCGTCAGGATCTTGATTGCCTTCTGATGCTGCTGCTCCACGAGGCGGACGACCTGCTGGTCAATCTTCGTCTGCGTATCCGGCGAGCAGGCAAGAGAAGCATCGCCGCCAAGGTACTGGTTGTTGACGGTTTCCAGCGCAACCATGCCGAAGTCGCTGCTCATGCCATACTGCGTGATCATCTGACGGGCCAGTTTGGTCGCCTTCTCGATATCATTGGACGCACCGGTGGAAATGGAATTAAATTCCACCTCTTCTGCCGCACGTCCGCCGCAGAGCGTTGCAATCTCACTGGTAAGTTCTTCCTTGCTCACCAGGTAATGGTTGCCCTTCTCCACCTGCATGGTGTAGCCGAGCGCTCCGCTGGTTCTCGGAATGATGGTAATCTTCTGAACCGGAGCCGTGCCGTCCTGCATTGCAGCCACGAGTGCGTGTCCGATCTCGTGATACGAAACCACCAGCTTCTCCTTGTCCGAGAGAATCGCATTCTTCTTCTGGTAGCCTGCAATGACAACCTCGATGGATTCCTCCATGTCGCTTTCATTTGCAAAGCTTCTGCCGTTGCGGACCGCGCGGAGAGCCGCCTCATTGACGATATTGGCAAGCTCCGCGCCGGAGGCTCCTGCTGCCATACGTGCGATCTTGTTGAAGTCAATGTCATCTGCAATCTTGATTTTCTTTGCGTGAACCTTGAGGATGTCCTCGCGGCCCTTGAGATCCGGCAGTTCCACCGGTACCCGGCGGTCAAACCGCCCGGGTCTTGTGAGCGCCGCATCCAGAGATTCCGGGCGGTTGGTTGCCGCCAGAATGATGACGCCGTTGTTGCCTTCAAAACCGTCCATCTCCGTCAGGAGCTGGTTCAGCGTCTGCTCGCGCTCATCATTTCCGCCGTAGTTGCCACCGCTGGAACGCTTTCCGCCAATCGCATCAATCTCATCAATGAAAACAATGCAGGGAGCCTTTTCCTTGGCCTGCTTGAACAGGTCACGAACCTTGGCAGCACCCATTCCTACGAACATCTCCACGAATTCCGAACCGGACATGGAGAAAAACGGAACGTCCGCCTCACCGGCAACCGCCTTCGCCAGCATGGTTTTACCGGTTCCGGGAGGGCCGACAAGAAGAACGCCCTTGGGCATCTTCGCGCCGATCTCCTGATACTTCGTCGGATTCTTCAGATAGGTGACGATCTCCTGCAGATTCTCCTTGGCTTCCTCTTCACCCGCGACATCCGCGAACTTGATACCATCCGAAGATTTCACATAAACCTTGGCATTGCTCTTTCCCATGCCGAGACCTCCGAAGCCGCCTCCGAAGGTCATGCTGTCATCACCGGTCATGTTCTTGAGCATCTTCTTGCGCATGATGTTCCCGAGAACCATAAAGATCACGATCGGAAGGATCCAGTAGAGCAGGAAGGACAGAAGAGGAGACTGCTGTTCGATGATTTCGCTCGAGAAATCTGCTCCTGCATCATACAGTCTCTCCACCAGCCCGGCATCGTCCATCAGGCCGGTCTCGTAGACCGTCTGAATCTTCTGGTCGCTGTCGCCCTTCAAGGTAAACAGAATCTTGTTGGATTCGATTTCGACCTTGTCGATTTTCTTTTCTTCCGTCATTTTCATGAAGGTTCCGTAGTCCGTCTCCTGGATCTGGGAGGATTTGGCAATCGGAAGCGCAACCAGATTCAGAAGGAACAAAAGAACCATCGCGATGACCCAGAAGGTCATGAGAGGTTTTTTGGGTTCTTTTACTTCATCCATATTTCTACCTCGCTGAGGCAAAATCCGCGAAGACGGTTTTGCCGAATGTGGCAGCCGGTGCGTCAGCACCATACTGCAGTTTGAAAGTGACATATCGATGTCACCTTCAAGCTTTATCCCTGTTTCTGCTGTAATATGTCTGCTGCCCGCAGGAACAGCATTTCCGTCATCCCGGTCTTTTCTGCGGATGATCTGTAAATCTGCGGACAAAGTGATACCAGTATCATCTCACATAGAAATAAAAACGCAATAAACACCGAATAAAATTTGTTCGAATTCCGGGCTTTTGTTATCATGTATCTGGCTGGCATGCATCCATTCATTCGGCACAGGCCGCGGATCATCCGGACTGCCGAACTGTCCGCACCACCGGGACAGGAACCAAGAACAGGAGAGAACACATTGAGACTTCGCAACATTCCACGGGCAAGAGATACCATTGAGGCAAGCCCGTTTGTCGTACAGAAACCGGAAGAGAACAGGGGAAACTGGAAAAAACTGTTCGGAAACGAAAATCCCGTTTACCTGGAAATCGGAACCGGAAAGGGACGCTTTATTCTGGAGCTTGCCCAACTGCATCCGGAAATCAATTATATCGGAATTGAGAAATATTCCAGTGTACTGCTGCGCGGAGTAGACCGTC
>DAIMKA010000022.1:11049-15020 GCA_036721955.1 Lachnospiraceae bacterium
ACGGATTTATCTGAATTTTTCCGATCCGTGGCCGAAGAAGCGGAATGCCAAGCGTCGTCTTCCTTCCAAAGAATTCTTACGCCGCTACGACGTGATTCTCGATGAATCCGGAACCATTGAGTTCAAGACCGATAACCGGGAGCTCTTTGATTTTGCCGTAGAAGAGGTTCCCTTCAGTCCTTTCCGCATTGATGCCATCACCTATGATCTTCATGCGGATCCGGTCATGAACGAGGGCAATGTCATGACGGAATACGAGGAACGCTTCTCCGCAAAGGGCAATAAGATTAACAAGTATATTCTGAAGCGGAATCCGGATTTGCCGGATAAGAAATCCTGAAGGCTCAGAATCCGGAAAAGATCACGTTCCGCTGTTTGTCTTTCTGTTGACAACGGAACCGCTATGATATAATTTTTCTGTCCAACAGAGAGTACAATTGCATTCGTTGTCTGTCACCCGCCGGTTCTGCCCGTGCCCGTACCCATTGAGGACGGACCGCAGGAGGCAGAATCAGCCTGGTGAGACAGAAAGGAGTTTATGATGATTTTCACATCGGATAATTTTGAAACGGAAGTATTAAAAAGTGATATTCCGGTCGTTGTTGATTTCTACGCCGACTGGTGCGGTCCCTGCAAAATGATGGGACCTTATGTTGCCGCCATGGAGCCTCTGTATCAGGGAAAAGTCAAGGTCGGCAAGCTGAACGTGGATGACGCAACCGACATCGCAGAGAAGTACAATGTCATGTCCATCCCGACCCTTCTGTTCTTCAAGAACGGCGAGGTTGTCGGAACAAGCGTCGGCCTGATTCCCAAAGAGACTCTTCAGGAGAAGATTGAAGCCCTTGCAAAATAAGATCACTGCCCCGGAGCGTTCTTCGTTCCGAAAGAAACTTCATGCTTTATTCTGCGCCGCTGCCTGCAGCGGCGTTCTTTGTATGTTTTCTGCACAGGCCGTTCTGGCAGCTCCGTCGGTGTCCGACAATGCCTATTCCGATACCGTGGTCAACAGCTCAGAGGGAGATGTTCTGACCGATGACGGACATGTCGTCAACAGCAGTCAGGCTGCCGCACAGAAGGCCGAGCCCATTCAGTCCAACGACATCACCGGATGGCCGCAGGGACCTGCCATTACGGCAGAAAGCGCCATCCTCCTGGATGCGAAAACCGGAACCGTTCTGTATTCCAAGAACATTCATGAAAAGATGTACCCTGCCAGCACGACCAAAATGCTGACCTGCCTGATCGCAGCAGAAAATCTCGATCTCTCCGATACGATTACATTTTCGGAATCAGCCATTGCGGCTGTTCCCGCAGACGGATCCAACATCGGAATGAGTGTCGGTGAAACCATCACGGTAGAAGAGGCTCTCTACGGCCTGATGGTCGGTTCCGCCAATGAATGTGCCAACGCGCTGGCAGAAAAGACAGCGGGTTCCATTGACGCTTTTGTTTCACTGATGAATGAGAAGGCTTCCTCGCTTGGCTGCACCGATTCCCATTTTATCAACACCAACGGTCTGTATGATGACAACCATTACACCAGTGCGCATGATCTCGGCATGATTGCCCGGGCCTTTTTTGACAACAAGGTCTGCCGGCAGGTTGGAAACTGTGCTTCCTATCATTTTCAGGCCACCGATACGCAGCCGGATGATTTCACGCTCACCAACAAGCACGAGCTGATCACCGGTCAGGTTCCCTACAGCGGAATCATCGGCGGGAAAACCGGTTACACCAGCCAGGCTCATGAGAATCTGGTAACCGGGTGCGAGCGGGGGGATATGGAACTGATCTGCGTGGTCATGCGCGAGGACGATCCCGCCCAGTTTGAAGATACCGCAACCCTTTTTGACTACGGATATGAGAACTTCTCCCTCCAGTCTGCGGAGCAGAAGGAAGATCTTCCGGCCTCTGACGGAATTTCGTTTCTGACAGAGGGACAGGATCTCCTGGGTTCCAGCACCCCGGCACTTTCCGTCTCAGACGGCGGCTATGTGATTCTTCCTTCCTCCGCCTCCTTCCGTGATCTGACATCCGACTGCAGCAGCAATGTCATTACTTATTACTACGGCGGAAAGGAGAGCGGTACCATTGTCGGAACGACCACACTCGTCCCGGCAAGCCTGACGGACCGGACCGACAGCTCCGTAGCAGGAGAAATGATTCAGCGGTCCGAAAAACAGGAAAAAGACCAGGGTCCTCTTCGGATCCTCCTGTCCCGCTACGTTGTTTTTGGTCAGAACAATACCGTTTACATCAATGTTTCCTCGGTTCTTCTTACCGTCATCGCCGTGTCACTCCTTCTGTCGCTCTTCATTCATTTCTCTGCTGCAATGCATGACACCAGAGAAAGGGCAAGGCAGCGGAGAAGAAGAGCCAGGCGCGCCCATGTACAGCGGAACGATTATTACGAAAATCACCGCTACGACCGCGATGATCAATACTACGACAACCGCTATGATCCGAACGATGATTTCTATCAGGATTACCGGTAGAACGCCTTTTCCTGACCCGGCTGGGGTCCTTTCCGAACATTGCGAATCTGTCTGCATTCTGCAGATTTCTGTAAAAAACAGGTGTACCGCAGGCCTCTGAATTTCTCAGAGAGGCACGGTACACCTGTTTTATTTTGCAGCCGCCTGTCACCTGCCGATTTCTGCGGGGAAATCCGGGATGTGCTGAACAATTGCTCTATTGCTGTCAATAATTTGCCGAAGGATTGATGGATGCTCCGTCCACCTCAAACGGCTTGTCATCTTCCAGAACGCAGACCATGGTTTTGCCTGTATTCAGCGTGATTTCATCGCCGTTGTCATCGTAATACTTCGTCGGGCCGTAATCACTGTCCTTCTCCCAGGTGACGTGAATCATCTTGCCCTCGGTGATGAACATTCCGTCGTGGGTATTGTCATGCATCCGGAATGCAAGGTATCCGTTATCATCACGAACCTCGTAGTAGGTCCACTGAACCAGAACATTCTCAAAGGCAAGCTGTGTTCCGGTTGTGCCGTCCACCTGAGGCTCTCCGTAAATGCTGCGGTAGTACAGGTGGTCATCTTCGTTATATTCGAAGGTCGGCGTATCATGCGGGAAGGCATCGGAGAAGTCAAGGGACTTGGCGTCAACAGCCTTGTCGCCGTACTGATCCAGCGTATTCTTGTGAGAAGCATCCGTAAACTGATAATGTGTCTGATCCTTGTAGTCTGCGAATACGTCATCACGGTAGTTCAGCTGGAAGCCGGCTGTGTCGCAGGCCTTCAGAAGAAGCTCGCTGCTCGTATACGCCGTGTGCTCCGAGGCACGGCCATCCGGATTGTCACGGAAAAACGCATCATAGCTGTCACCGAGTTCTCCGCCGACACCGTTGATGTTCTGCACATCATCGCGGGTGAGAATATCCTTCACGTAGACTACAGGACCGCCGAAATGAACGATAATCGGATCGTATTCAAGGGCAGCGTAGACAAAATAGTCACGAATACTCCGGATGTTTCCGATTTTATCCAGATTCTTCCAGTCCTTCATGATGGCCATCTGACGGCTCATGCCATCCTCTTCCAGAATTTCATAGAAAATGTCAATCTTGTCATAGCCGTACTGCGGCATCGCTTCCTTGTTGATGGGATACATGACCGCGATCGGGCGCTGATCATACAGGTCTTCATCAATCCAGTCATTGGTCAGCTGGCTGCGCACCTTTCCTTCCGGAGCCGTTTCCTCTTCCGTCTGCGTGGATGCCTCTGTGGAAGCAGTATCGCTCTGCGGAATGGTTTCCGCGATGGAATAGTCCTCGGTCTCCGCGCTGCCGCAGCCGGACAAAAGAGCCGCGGAAGCAGTGATTCCAGCCAGAAGAAGTGCCGTTAATCTTTTCATAATCTCCTTTCCTGCCGCAGGCCTTCTGCGGCTTCCTCTTTCTCTTCCTGTTTACATCAGATGCATGGCATTGCAGACAATGGCCGCAATGCCGC
>DAIMKA010000023.1:0-14998 GCA_036721955.1 Lachnospiraceae bacterium
CGAACGAGTATTTTAACGTGACGCATCCGTACGGAGAATGGAAGGACGCGGGCATCCGGCTGACAGGTCCCGCGGTTCGCACCTACACCACGGTTTTTCTGGAGATGTGGAACGCGATCCGCGCGACCGACGAGGACGATAAGGAGTTCGGGCGGTTTTTCCCGGGACTTTCGATTGAGAATACGGAGTCGGCGGCGGACTTCTGGAAGAATCCGGAGATCCGGGAGAGCGCGGAGAACGTGAAATATGACGTCGTGAAGAACGCAACCGGGTATGTTCAGCCCTACGCGGATTCTCCGCTGGATGAGGAACAGATCGGCGAGAACGTATACATGTCGATCGCGAACGGGGCGTCCGATTATCTGTATTTCGTGACGCCATACCTGATTCTGACGGATGAGATGAGCCGCGCGATTACGCTTGCCGCGGAGCGCGGCGTGGATGTGCGGATTGTGACGCCGGGAATCCCGGACAAGAAAATCACGTATCAGCTGACGAGGTCCTACTACGCGCAGCTGGTGCGCAAGGGGGTACGGATCTACGAGTTCACACCGGGCTTCTGCCATGCGAAGTGCTGCGTCAGCGATGACTTTGTGGCGACCTGCGGCACCATCAATCTGGACTACCGGAGTCTTTATCATCACTTTGAGGACGGATGCGTGATGTACGGAACCCATTCCGTGCAGGACGTGAAAAAGGATATGGAGGCGCTTCTTGCGCGCAGCTGCGAGGTGACGGATCACTACCGCGTCGGCCAGCGGAGCATCTTCCTTCGTATCTTCCACTGCCTGCTGAGATTGATTGCACCCTTGATGTGAAGACACTACAAGGACAGCGAAATCATGGACAGCCATGTCGTGCGAGCTTGCTCGCAAAGACATGGATGGCCATGATTTCATTGGACGCCAGTCCAACATCGAGGATTTCCGAAGGAAATTCGAGATGGGCTGTCCGCAGGGATCAACGGCATGATTTCATTGGACGCCAGAACAAAAAGAGGGGGGGACACCATGGCTTTTTCATCAAACAGTTACCAGCAGCTCGGCTTCGGTGACCGGACGCTCTCACTGAATGACCGGGAACAGAAACGGATTGAGAAATCGTGGGCAGGACGTTTTGCGGAACAGATTTTTCCGAGAATCGACGAGAAAATTTTCCTGCCGCTGTATTCCAGCATTTCCACGAAACCGAGCGGACCGGTCAATGTCATTGTGGGGGCATTGATTCTGGAAGAAATGTTCGACCTGTCCGACACACAGGTTGTGGAGAACTGCATCTTCGATGTCCGCTATCAGACGGCGCTTCATACCACAAGTGCGCTGGTGCAGCCGGTTTCGGAGAGAACACTGCAGCGTTTTCGCAGAAAGCTTTCCGATTACGAGGCGCAGAGCGGCAGGAACCTTCTGCACAGCTGCATGGAGAATTTCAGCGGTGAGCTGGATGCACTGATCGGGGAGGAGCTTCCGGACTGCAGAAAGGACAGTCTGGAGATTGAAAAGGGAATTCTTCGGGAGAACGGAGGAGCTTCCTTTGACGAATCTGTCCTTTCGGATCCGGAGCAGTTCAAGATCGGCGTTCTTCCGGCCCATTCGGATCATGTCTGCTATGCTTCGGCGGAGGAAATGGAGCAGAAAGAGACCTCGCTTCGCAGCTCTTTAAACGGCCTGTGGTATTTTTCCTATGCGAAGAATCCGCAGTCTGCCATCCGGGGCTTTGAGAAGCTGAGCTTCGACTGCAGGAGCTGGGATGAGATCCGCGTCCCTGCCCACATGCAGATGGAAGGGTACGATATTCCGGCCTATATAAACACGCAGTATCCGTGGGATGGAAGAGAAGCACTGAAGCCGGGCGGGATTCCGACGCACTTTAATCCGGTCGGGAGCTACGTGAAGTACTTCCGGGTGCCGGAGGCCATGCGGGGGAAGCCGGTCCATATTTCCTTCCAGGGCGTTGAGAGCGGCTATGCGGTGTGGCTCAACGGCAGCTTTGTCGGCTACAGCGAGGACACCTTCACACCGTCGGAGTTCGACCTGACGCCGTATCTTTTCGAGGGAGAGAACAAGCTGGCTGTCCGCGTCTTCAAGTGGACGAGCTCCAGCTGGCTGGAGGATCAGGACTTCTACCGGTTCAGCGGTATTTTCCGGGATGTGTATCTGACTGCGGTGCCCGAAGTGCACGCGGAGGATCTGAAAATCCGGACGCTCCTCGATGAGTCCTGCACACAGGCGGATCTGGTGCTGAATCTGAAGCTTTCGGGACCGGCGGAGGATGCGCAGGAGGAAAAGCACATCTACGGCTATACGGAGTATCGTCTGGAAAAGGACGGGAAAATCATTCTCTCCGGTGAGGCGGACAACGAAAGGGAGAACGAGATCACGGAAAAGGTCGCGGCACCGGCTCTCTGGTCGGCGGAGGACCCGCAGCTGTATGATCTGTATCTGACCCTTCACGCGAAGTCCGGGAAGGCCGTGGAATTCATCCATGAGAGGGTCGGCTTCCGCCGCTTCGAGCTGAAGGACGGCCTGATGTGCCTCAATGGAAAGCGGATTGTGTTCAAGGGCGTCAACCGGCATGAATTCTCCTGCGACAGCGGCCGCGCCGGAATGAGCGAGGAGGCGATGCGACGGGACCTTGCGATCATGAAGCGCAATAATATCAACGCCATCCGCACGAGCCACTATCCGGACGACACGAAGCTGTACCGCCTCTGCGATGAGTACGGACTGTACCTGATCGCGGAGAACAACATGGAGACCCACGGGACCTGGGCGGCGAAGGAACGCTCCGGAGAGGAGAATATTCTTCCCGGTGATCACAAGGAGTGGGAACCGGTTCTTCTGGACCGCGTGAATTCCTGCTACCAGAGAGACAAGAACCACCCGGCGATTCTGATCTGGTCCTGCGGAAATGAGTCATTCGGCGGAAGCGTCATTTATGAAATGTCGCGCAGATTCCGTCAGCTGGATCCGGACCGTCTGGTGCACTACGAGGGTGTTTTCTGGGACCGCCGCTACGATGTGACCTCGGATATCGAGAGCCAGATGTATACGCCTGCGGACAGGATCCGGGAATTCCTGAAGGACCATCCGGACAAGCCTTTTATCTGCTGCGAATACACGCACTCCATGGGCAATTCCAACGGAGGCATGTTCAAGTACACAGAGCTCTCCGAGGAGGAGCCGCGCTATCAGGGCGGCTTTATCTGGGATTTTGCGGATCAGTCCCTGCGAAGGAGAGACCGCTATGGCCGGGAATATCAGGCCTATGGCGGAGACTGCCTGGAGCGGCCGACGGACTACAGCTTCTCCGGAAACGGCATCGTGGCGGGGGACCGCCTGGAATACCCGAAGCTGCAGGAAGTGAAGTTCCTGTATCAGAACATTTCCGTCCGGTTTGACGGCAGCTCGTTTACGGTCATCAACCGGAATCTGGAGGTGCCGACGGACCGCTTTGCGTGCGTGGCGCTTCTGGAGAGGGAAGGACAGCTTCTTGAGGAGAAAGAGGTGGAGACATCGGTTCCACCGCTGGAAGAGAGGAAATATCCGCTTCCTTTCCCGCTTCCGGAAGAAGAGGGAGAGTATGCGGTGACGGTCTCCTTCCGCCTGAGGCAGAAGACGCTGTGGGCAGATGCCGGCTATGAAGTTGCCTTCGGGCAGCAGGTGATCCGGACCGCGGGAAATGCTGCGGGAGACCCTTCCGGGAAGGCTGCAGATACGGAAGCTGCGGAATCTTCGATTTCTGCCGCGGGAAACCGGGAAGAGAGCGGAGAAGGCCGCACGCAGGAGAAGGCGAAGCTTCCGGAACTGATCCGCGGAACCTTCAATGTCGGCGTGAGAGGAACCGACTATGACGCTCTGTTCTCCTATATCAATAAGATGGGACTGAAGTCCTACCGGTACGGAGGGAAGGAACTGATTGAACTGCCGCCTCGTCCGAATTTCTGGAGAGCGCCGACCGACAACGACAAGGGCAACAATATGCCGGGACGGTACGGAATCTGGAAGCTGGCGAGCCTGTACGCCTCGGATTTCCCGGCGGAGGGGGCGGGAAGCCTTTCTCCGGAAGAGCTCTCCCGCTACCCGAGAGTGCGGAAGGAGGGAGAGACGTATGCGGTCACGCAGCGGCTTTTCCTCCCGACGGTGCCGGAGGCGGAGCTTCTGGTGAAGACGAAGTTCCATCTGGACGGAACCGTTGATTTCGTGATGGACTATGATCCAGAGGGAGATCTCCCGCCGATGCCGGAATTCGGCATGCTCTTTACGATGGATGCCGATTACGATCAGGTGACCTGGTACGGGGACGGACCGGAGGAGACCTACTGCGACCGGAGGAAGGGCGCGAAGCTCGGCGTTTACTCCGGGAGTGTCGCGGACCAGATGACACGCTACCTCGTTCCGCAGGAGTGCGGCAACAAGACGGGGGTCCGCTGGGCGAAGGTGACCGACCGAAGAGGAAGAGGACTCCTTTTCTCCGTTCCGGAGGGCATGACGATGAATTTCTCCGCACTCCCCTGGACGCCGGATGAAATCGAGAACGCCGCCCATCACACGGAGCTGCCGCCGGTGCATCACACGACGGTGCGCTGCTCCCTCATGCAGATGGGCGTTGCCGGGGATGACAGCTGGGGGGCAAGGACGCATGAGGAATTCCTTCTCAGCAATAAAAAGCACCTTCACTTCGAAGTTTCCATGCGGGGAATCTGAAGGGTCCGGATGGAAAAAGGCGTGAAACGGACAAAAGACGGATGATCTGCTGAAATCAGACGTCTGCTCCGGATCCGCGGACAGCAGTGACGGAACAGGAGATACGGACGGAAAGACCTTGACACAGCTTCCGCAGGATGCTATCCTATCCTGCGAAAGATCGTGAAAAGGTCTTTTTTTTATGCGCGAAAGGCCGAAAGGCGGGAGCGCAGTCACCGGGAGGCGGAAATTCGAGAAACCGCCGATTACCGGAGTATAGTTCATCATTTGGAGGTTAAAGACTATGCGTACAAGAATTACCCTGGCATGCACCGAATGCAAGCGCCGCAACTATAACACGACCAAGGATAAGAAGACTCATCCGGATCGTATGGAAATCAAGAAGTACTGCAGATTCTGCAGAAAGCACACCGTGCACAAAGAGACGAAGTAATCCGGCTGTTCTTTGGAGGATCGCATGAGCAAAGACAATACGAAAGCCAAAGAGTCCAGAGCAGCCGGCTTTTTCAAGGGCGTGAAGACCGAGTTCCGCAAGATCATCTGGCCGGACCGCGATACCATGCTGAAGCAGCTGGCCGCAGTTCTGGTTGTCACCGTTCTGCTCGGCGCAGTGATTGCACTGATTGACTTTGGGTTCCAGAATCTGATCGATCTTCTGACAGGAATTACCATCGGCGGCTGACCGTTTCACGGATAATTCTTGTGGAAGGTGCTTTGGATCAGAAGAGGTAAATCAATGGCAGATAAGAAAGAAACAAAAGTCCGTGTCAGGGCCGGCGTTCTTCCGGAGGTCCGCGAGATCAGAAGACCGGATTTCACGAAGAAGGCGGCTGACATCGAGAAGGCAGAGGCCGAGCGCGTCCTGAATCAGGGCGATGCGGCTTCTGACGAGGCACAGGCGGCAGCGGTTGCGCAGTCTCTCGAGGCACAGGAAGAGGGAAGCGTCGACGGCGAGCAGCTGGATGAGAGTGCCATCAGCGATGTGGCAAGATGGTACGTGGCGCACACCTATTCCGGCTACGAGAACAAGGTGAAGGAAGGTCTGGAGAAGACGGTGGAGAACCGCCATCTGGAAGATCAGATCTTTGAAGTCACGGTTCCCATGCAGGACGTGTACGAGCTCAAGAACGGCGCGAAGAAGCTGACGCAGAAGAAGCTCTTCCCGGGCTATGTTCTGGTCAGAATGATCATGAACGACGAGACCTGGTACGTTGTCCGCAACACCAGAGGCGTGACGGGCTTTGTCGGACCGGGATCCAAGCCGGTTCCGCTTTCCGAGGCCGAGATGAAGAATCTGGGCATTCACACGGCGGACACGAAGGTGGACTTCGCAGAGGGCGACAGCGTGGCTGTCATCGCCGGTGTCTGGAAGGATACCCTGGGCGTGGTTTCCAAGCTCGACTACAGCAAGCAGATTGCAACCATCAGTGTGGAGCTCTTCGGACGCGAGACGCCGGTTGAGATCAGCTTTGCGGAACTTCGCAAGACGAACTGACGGAGCCGCGGACGGATCCGCGTTGTTCCGGTCTGCCGGAGACGGCAGCGGTCCGCCGGGAAGGCACGGGAGTGCCTTCGCTTGAATCATATGGACAAGACAGGTATAATGCCTGATTGTTGCCGCGTGGCAGTTGTATGCGGCGAATAGCCGGAATTATCCGGCACCGTAATGTGCGGGAGCAGGAGCCACCTGCGATGACCGCAAAGGAGGAAAAACACATGGCTAAGAAAGTAGAAGGTTACATCAAATTACAGATCCAGGCCGGCAAAGCAACCCCTGCACCGCCCGTCGGACCTGCACTCGGACAGCATGGTGTCAATATCGTTGAGTTCACCAAGCAGTTCAACGCCAAGACAGCAGATATGGGTGACACCGTCATCCCTGTTATCATTACTGTTTATGCAGACAGATCTTTCAGCTTCATCACCAAGACCCCTCCGGCAGCCGTTCTTCTGAAGAAGGCAGCCGGCATCCAGAAGGCATCCGGTGAGCCGAACAAGACCAAGGTTGCATCTGTTACCAAGGCACAGGTTGAGGAGATTGCCAAGACCAAGATGCCCGATCTGAACGCAGCTTCCCTTGAGGCAGCAGCTAGCATGATCGCAGGAACTGCCCGCAGCATGGGCATCACCGTTACAGACTGACAGATCAGAATTGGAGGTTAAATCATGAAGCACGGAAAGAAGTATGTTGAGGCCGCTAAACTGATCGACAAGTCCAAGGTTTACGAGGCTGAAGAGGCAGTTGCACTGGTAAAGAAGAGCGCATCTGCGAAGTTTGATGAGACAGTAGAACTGCACATCCGCACGGGCTGCGATTCCCGTCACGCTGATCAGCAGATCCGCGGCGCGGTTGTTCTTCCTGCAGGAACCGGCAAGAAGGTTCGCGTTCTGGTATTCGCAAAGGGTGCCAAGGCAGACGAGGCAACGGCAGCAGGCGCAGATTTCGTCGGCGGTGAGGAGCTCATCCCGAAGATCCAGAAGGAAGGCTGGCTTGACTTCGACGTCGTTGTTGCAACTCCTGACATGATGAGCGTTGTAGGACGTCTTGGTAAGGTTCTCGGACCGAAGGGCCTGATGCCGAACCCGAAGGCTGGTACCGTAACGATGGATGTTACCAAGGCCATCGCAGATATCAAAGCCGGTAAGGTTGAGTACAGACTGGACAAGGCGAACATCATTCACGTGACTCTCGGAAAGGCATCCTTCACCGAGGAGCAGCTCATGGAGAACTTCAATGCTCTCATGGCTGCCATCGAGAAGGCAAAGCCGTCATCCGTAAAGGGCCAGTATCTGAAGAGCATCTCCATCGCAACCACGATGGGCCCTGGCGTGAAGATCGTCGCGAACAGATATTGATAAGATCCGCACCGATCGCTGCCGGTGGACGGAACCGGATGCCGGATGGAAGAATTCGCAAGAATTCCTTCTTGACGCCGATATCTTGTTCTGTTATAGTAGCGAATGGTTCAGAAAGAACCGGCCGAAGACAGCAGGCGCCGAAAGGCGTAATGCATTGCAGCCTGCCGAGGATGATGAAGTGAAATTCAGCTCCCTCTGTCATGCGGCAGAGGGAGTTTTCATTTATCTCCCTTGATCGGCAACAAGAATCTATAAGGAGGTAAGAAATGGCAAAGATCGAAGAGAAAAAGCCTGTCGTACAGGAAATTTCCGAGAAGATCGAAGGCGCTGCATCTGTAGTGCTGGTTGATCACAGAGGACTGACGGTTGCTCAGGACACCGAGCTCCGCAAGCAGCTTCGTGAGGCTGGCGTTCAGTACAAGGTCTACAAGAACACCATGATGCGCTTCGCATTCAAGGGAACGGACTTTGAGCAGCTGGACCAGTATCTGGACGGACCCAGTGCAGCAGCAATCTCCAAGGATGATGCAACGGCACCCGCCAGAATTCTCTATCAGTTTGCTGCAAAGGCAGACAAGCTTGAAATCAAAGGCGGTGTTGTAGAGGGCAAGGTTTATGACAAGGATGCTCTGGAAGAGATTTCCAAGATCCCTTCAAGAGACGAGCTCCTCTCCAAGTTCCTTGGAAGCATTCAGTCTCCCATCACCAACTTCGCACGCGTTATCAAGCAGATCGCGGAGAAGAAGGAAGAGGGCGGCGAGGCAGCACCTGCAGCCGAAGAGGCTCCTGCAGCAGAAGCTGCAGCTCCGGCAGAAGCAGCTCCCGAAGCATAATTGCTCCTTTCATGAGAAAGAGCAGGGCGGCATAGCGCCGCAGAATTTCATTATCATTATAGGAGGTCATTTAAGATGGCAAAGTTATCTACCGCAGAAATCATTGATGCGATCAAAGAGTTATCCGTACTTGAGCTGAACGATCTCGTAAAGGCTTGCGAGGAAGAGTTCGGTGTATCTGCAGCAGCAGGCGTTGTTGTAGCAGCAGCAGGCGCTGGCGCAGCAGCTGAGGAAGAGAAGACTGAGTTCGACGTTGAGCTGACTGAGGTTGGCCCGAACAAGATCAAGGTTATCAAGGTTATCCGTGAGATCACCGGCCTTGGCCTGAAGGAGTCCAAGGATCTCGTTGAGGCAGCTCCGAAGGTTGTTAAGGAAGCAGCTCCGAAGGCAGAGGCTGACGACATCAAGGCTAAGCTCGAGGCTGAGGGCGCTAAGGTTACTCTTAAGTAATTGCGCTGCAGTCCGGAAGGACTTATTCTTACAGAACGAACCCGTCACCGGTTATCCGGCGGCGGGTTTATTTGTCTTTACCGGTGACATCGGAGGTTTTTGCGGGAAAATTCGGGATGACCGGAACAGTTACCGAATTTTCGGAAATATCTTGACTCCACTGACAACTTGCTATAACATATTATGCGCTATGTTCTGCAATTATGCCCTACTTTGCTCTCCTTAAGGATTAAGTTCCGGAAGAGAAAGCGGGATAAGGCACAATATGGTGGTACCTGTACACACAGCATACGAACGCCGTGGTTTCCGTAAAGGATTTGAGCCGCCTGCAGTTTTCACATCTTCAGCGATTCTGTTTTTCCCCGGACACCGACGTTCGACAGAACGAGGTAAATGAATGAGCAATAAGATCAGGCTTCACCCCGCTGGCAGCGGCCAAAGCATGCGCATGAGCTATTTCCGCCAGAAGGAAGTACTGGAGATGCCGAACCTCATTGAGGTGCAGAAGTCATCCTACCAGTGGTTCCTGGATCAGGGTCTTCAGGAAGTGTTCGACGACATTTCTCCGATTGAGGACTACAGCGGACACCTTTCTCTCTCCTTCGTAGGGTATCGCCTCTGCGAGGATGAGATTAAATATTCCATTGCAAAATGCAGGGAAAGAGACGCAACCTATGCGGCACCTCTTCGTGCCCGCGTCCGCCTGTACGATAAGGAGAACAAGAAGGAAGTCAAGGAGCAGGAAATCTTCATGGGTGACCTTCCCCTGATGACCAAGACGGGAACCTTCGTCATCAACGGTGCGGAGCGAGTCATCGTATCCCAGCTGGTTCGTTCTCCCGGCATTTACTACGGCATTGACAAGGATAAGTACGGCAAGGAGCTGTATTCCTGCACGGTAATCCCGAACCGCGGAGCATGGCTGGAGTATGAGACCGACTCCAATGACATTTTCTATGTCCGCGTGGACCGCACCAGAAAGGTGCCGGTCACGGTTCTCATCCGTGCACTCGGCGTCGGAACCGATGAGGAAATTCTGGATATGTTCGGCGACGAGCCGAAGCTTCGCGGCAGCTTTACCAAGGACCCTGCTCACTCCTATGAGGAAGGCCTTCTTGAGCTGTACAAGAAGATCCGTCCCGGCGAGCCGCTTTCCGTGGAGAGTGCAGACAGCCTGATCAACGCGATGTTCTTCGATCCCAGAAGATATGACCTTGCGAAGGTCGGCCGCTACAAGTTCAACAAGAAGCTGGCACTGCGCAACCGCATCACGGGTCATATTCTGGCTGAGGACGTGGTGGACGAGGCAAACGGCGACGTACTCGGGAGCGCGGGAGACACCGTCACCCGCGAGATGGCAGATGAAATCCAGAACGCGGCCATTCCTTATGTGTGGATCCAGACGGATACCAGAGACCGCGTGAAGGTTCTGTCCAACCTGATGGTGGACATCACTCATTTTGTTGACTGCGATCCGCAGGAGCTGGGAATCACCGAGCAGGTTTATTATCCTGCCCTCCGCGAGATTCTGATCCAGTATCAGGACAACGAGGATCCGGAGGCTCTCGCAGAGGCTCTGCGCAGGAGCGTGCGTGAGCTGATTCCGAAGCACATTACCAAGGAAGACATCCTGGCTTCCATCAACTACAACATGCATCTGGAGTACGGCATCGGAACGGATGACGACATCGACCATCTGGGCAACCGCCGTATCCGCAGTGTCGGTGAGCTTCTGCAGAACCAGTACCGCATCGGTCTGTCGAGACTGGAGCGCGTGGTTCGCGAGAGAATGACCACACACGATGCATCCGAGGAGATTTCTCCTCAGGCTCTGATCAACATCAAGCCGGTGCAGGCTGCGGTGAAGGAGTTTTTCGGATCCTCCCAGCTGTCCCAGTTCATGGATCAGAACAACCCTCTGTCCGAGATCACACACAAGAGACGTCTCTCCGCGCTGGGACCCGGCGGTCTGTCCAGAGACCGTGCCGGATTCGAGGTACGAGACGTTCACTATACGCACTACGGACGCATGTGCCCCATTGAGACACCGGAAGGACCGAACATCGGTCTGATCAACTCTCTGGCATCCTTCGCGAAGATCAACCAGTACGGCTTCATCGAGGCTCCGTACCGCAAGATCGACCAGAATGATCCGAAGGGACCGCGCGTCACCAACGAAGTCGTCTATATGACGGCGGATGAAGAGGATAACTACCACGTAGCACAGGCGAGCACCGTGCTGGATGAGAACGGCTACATTGTAGACAACTATGCATCCGGACGTTACCGCACGGAGACCTCCTCTTATCCGAGAACCATGTTCCAGTACATGGACGTGTCTCCCCGGATGGTATTCTCGGTGGCAACCTCGCTCGTTCCGTTCCTGCAGAACGATGACGCGAACCGCGCACTGATGGGATCCAACATGCAGCGTCAGGGCGTGCCGCTTATCACGACGGAAGCTCCCGTTGTCGGAACCGGCATGGAAGAGAAGGCGGCAAGAGACTCCGGTGTCTGCGTCATTGCGGAGAAGCCCGGCACGGCTGTTTTCGTGGACGCAACGAAGATTTCGGTAAAATACGACGATGGAACCTCGGAGGACATTGAGCTGATCAAGCACCTTCGTTCCAACCAGTCGAACTGCTACAACCAGAAGCCGGTCGTCAATACGGGCGATCACTTTGAAGAAGGCGCCATCCTTGCAGACGGCGCTTCCACCCAGAACGGCGTACTGGCACTCGGCAAGAACCCGCTGATCGGATTCATGTGCTGGGAGGGCTACAACTACGAGGATGCCGTTCTTCTTTCCGAGAGACTGGTCAAGGACGATGTCTACACCTCCATCCACATTGAGGAGTACGAGGCAGAGGCACGCGACACGAAGCTGGGGCCCGAGGAGATCACCCGCGATGTTCCGGGTGTCGGCGAGGATGCCCTGAAGGATCTGGATGAGAACGGCGTGATCCGCATCGGCGCGGAGGTTCGTGCCGGTGATATCCTGGTCGGAAAGGTGACTCCCAAGGGAGAGACCGAGCTGACCGCTGAGGAGAGACTTCTTCGCGCCATCTTCGGTGAGAAGGCAAGAGAGGTCCGCGACACGTCCCTGAAGGTTCCGCACGGTGAGTACGGAATCATTGTGGACACCAAAATTTTCACCAGAGAGAACGGCGATGAGCTCGCTCCCGGCGTGAACAAGGCAGTCCGCATCTATATCGCCCAGAAGAGAAAGATCTCGGTCGGCGACAAGATGGCAGGCCGTCACGGAAACAAGGGTGTCGTTTCCAGAATTCTTCCGGTGGAGGATATGCCTTATCTTCCGAACGGACGTCCGCTGGATATCGTTCTGAACCCTCTGGGCGTGCCTTCCCGAATGAACATCGGACAGGTCCTGGAGATGCACCTGTCGCTGGCAGCCAAGGCGCTCGGCTTCAATGTGACGACGCCGAACTTCGACGGCGCAACCCAGGATGACATCGTGGATGCCCTGAACATGGCGAACAAGTATGTCAACTCCAGCTGGGAGGAGTTCGAGGCGGAATACAAGGACAAGGTGGATCCGGAAGTCATGCAGTATCTGCACGATCACCTGGATCACCGTGAAGAGTGGAAGGGTGTGCCGATTACTCCGGACGGAAAGGTACAGCTCCGCGACGGACGGACCGGCGAGAAGTTCGATAACCCGACCACGATCGGCTTCATGCACTACATGAAGCTCCACCACCTGGTTGACGATAAGATTCATGCACGTTCCACCGGCCCTTACTCGCTGGTAACGCAGCAGCCTCTGGGCGGCAAGGCTCAGTTCGGCGGACAGCGTTTCGGAGAAATGGAGGTCTGGGCTCTGGAGGCATACGGCGCGGCATACACCCTGCAGGAAATCCTGACGGTGAAGTCGGATGACGTTGTCGGACGTGTGAAGACCTACGAGGCCATCATCAAGGGCGAGAATGTTCCGGAGGCAGGCATTCCGGAGTCGTTCAAGGTTCTCCTGAAGGAGCTCCAGTCGCTCGGCCTGGATGTACAGGTACTGAAGGACGATGGCACCGAGGCTGAGATTAAAGAAGATATTGACTACGGCGAATCCTCCATTTACAAGTTCGCAATGGCCAATAACTTCAAGGATTCCGGTGATACCGACCGTGAGTCTCTTGCGAAGGGCGGCATGTCCCTGCAGGAGTTCAACGCAGAGGGCGAGCTGCAGGAAGCGGAGGCAGACGCAGATGCGGAGCCGGATACCGATGACGCTGACAACGATGATTTCAGTGATTCAGAGGAGTGATGATAGATGCCTAATACAAAACAGCAGAGTTATCAACCCGTAACATTTGACGCAATCCGGATCCGGCTTGCGTCTCCGGAGAGAATCCGTGAGTGGTCCTACGGTGAAGTGACGAAGCCCGAAACCATCAACTACAGAACGCTTAAGCCGGAAAAGGACGGCCTGTTCTGCGAGAAGATTTTCGGACCCACCAAGGACTGGGAATGTAAGTGCGGAAAGTATAAGAAGATTCGCTACAAGGGCGTAATCTGTGACCGCTGCGGCGTTGAGGTAACCAAGTCCTCCGTCCGCAGAGAGAGAATGGGTCACATTGAACTGGCGGCTCCGGTCTCTCACATCTGGTACTTCAAGGGAATTCCGTCCAGAATGGGACTGATTCTGGATATGAGCCCGAAGGTGCTGGAGAAGGTCCTTTATTTTGCCAACTATATCGTCCTGGACAAGGGCACCACGGACCTGGAGTACAAGCAGGTTCTGACGGAGCGCGAGTACCAGGAAGCCAAGGAACAGTGGGGCAGCAAATTCCGCGCAGGCATGGGAGCAGAGGCCATCAAGGAGCTGCTTCTGGCGGTCGACATTGAGAAGGAGTATCAGGAGCTCTCGGAGCAGATGGTGGATTCCACCGGCCAGAAGAGAGCCCGCGTCATCAAGAGACTGGAGGTTGTGGAGTCCTTCCGTGAGAGCGGAAACCAGCCTTCCTGGATGATCCTGGACTGCATTCCGGTGATTCCTCCGGATCTTCGTCCGATGGTTCAGCTGGACGGCGGACGTTTTGCAACGTCGGATCTGAACGATCTGTACCGCCGGGTCATCAACCGCAACAACCGTCTGAAGAGACTTCTCGAGCTCGGCGCACCGGACATCATCGTCCGCAACGAGAAGAGAATGCTTCAGGAGGCAGTGGATGCCCTGATCGACAACGGCCGCCGCGGACGTGCGGTGACCGGCCCCGGCAACCGTGCCCTGAAGTCCCTGTCCGACATGCTCAAGGGTAAGAGCGGACGTTTCCGTCAGAACCTTCTGGGCAAGCGTGTGGACTATTCCGGACGTTCGGTTATCGTCGTCGGACCCGAAATGAAGATTTATCAGTGCGGCGTTCCGAAGGAAATGGCACTGGAGCTCTTCAAGCCCTTCGTCATGAAGGAGCTGGAGAAGCGCGGCATTTCCCAGAACATCAAGAACGCGAAGAAGCTGGTTGAGCGCGTGAATCCGCAGGTATGGGACATTCTCGAGGATGTCATCAAAGAGCATCCCGTGATGCTGAACCGTGCGCCTACGCTGCACCGTCTGGGAATTCAGGCATTCGAGCCGATTCTGGTAGAGGGCAAGGCCATCAAGCTTCATCCGCTGGTCTGCACGGCCTTCAACGCCGACTTCGACGGTGACCAGATGGCAATCCACCTTCCTCTGTCGGTAGAGGCACAGGCGGAGTGCCGGTTCCTCCTGCTCTCCCCGAACAACCTCCTGAAGCCTTCGGACGGAGGTCCGGTGGCAGTTCCTTCCCAGGATATGATTCTGGGCGTGTACTATATTACACAGCAAAGAGACGGGGAGCCCGGCGAGGGAATGTGCTTCTCGTCCATGAACGAGGCCATTCTCGCCTATGAGAATCACTACATTACGCTCCACTCCAAGATCAGAGTGAAGCTGTCCAAGAAGGATGCGGACGGAAACGTCATTTCCGGAATGGTGGACACCTCTCTGGGACGCCTGATGTTCAATGAGGCGCTGCCGCAGGATCTTGGTTTCGTGGATCGCAGCAAGCCGGAGAACTTCCTCCTTCCCGAGGTTGATTTCCTGGTCAAGAAGAAGGATCTGAAGAAGATTCTTCAGAAGGTCATTGACAAGCACGGCACCTTCAAGTGCGCCGAGGT
>DAIMKA010000024.1:0-14926 GCA_036721955.1 Lachnospiraceae bacterium
TAATCCCGGTACAGATTCATGATGGTATAACCGTTCAATGAACAGAACGAATACATCCGGACCGGAATCCCGCAGTTCGTCAGGCTCTGCGCGATCATGTAGCCCTGTGCCGCCACCGTCTCCTGCCGGTGAATCTGTGAGGTGGAGGCATCCAGCAAAAGATCCACCGTAATATTGCCGGTATCTCCCAGAATCTTCTTCTCGAAAACCTTGCTGTCCTCCAGATACAGAGCCCGCCAGATGCGGTCCGCGCGCAGTTTTCCTGATGCCGACTTCACAATCTGATCGTCCAGATGCGTGAGAATCGAATTGCGGATTCTTCCGGTCAGCTTCTCCACCTGCACGCGATAGATTCCTTCATGAGCCGCGTAGGCCTTCCGGTTGGCTTCTCCCTGTTTCAGGGCCTCCTGATGCATTTTGCCCGCAAACCCTGCGTGCAGCATCTCTTCCGTGTACTCCCCCCGCGTGATATGAAGCTTGACATCGGTGTGATTGCCCCAGCAGTAATCCTTCTGGAGCTTCGCCGTCTCCTTCGCGTCATAGATGGGACGTCCGAAATAGTTGGTGATATACTCCTTCAGGCCTTCATCCGTCTGCGCCGTATAATTGGCGAATGCGACGCTCAGATGACTCTGATCCAGAACCTCGCTCCCGTATTCCGATACATGCTCACCGAAGCCGAATGACATGCGGCGGACCGGTCCCATCTCGGCATAGCTGTTTCGCTTTCGTCTCCTCAGTGAGAACAGGGAAAACGGATTCCGGATTTTCCTGTCTCCGCCCGGGAGATCCGGCCCGTCCGCCCGGTAGGTGAAAAACTTCTCCAGCGTTTTCGTCAGCTGCGCAATGATCTCATCCGTGGTAAGATCCGGTCCCAGTTCAATCGCGTCCAGAAGCTTGCGGTCCACCGCGTCCGGAAGGCCGCAGTCTTTCCCGAGCGCCCGGCGGAAATGTCCCATCGTGATGGCAAGAAGCCGCTGCCCCGCGGAATCTTCCAGAGAGAATTCTCCGTGCATGGAGTCCAGCCTGGTCAGCGCGTACTGCCTGCGCAGGTATGGGAAAACCGGACGCAGGTTCTTCTCCTTCTCGTAGACTGCATTCTCCAGTGCCAGCCAGAACAGGCTCTCATAAACTTCCTGATTAATTTTCTCATGAAAGGTGTTGTAGAACGCAAGGAGCCTGTTCCAGTCATAGTGCAGATGAATGGCTCCCACAATGCTGTTCCAGTAGACATCCGCTTTCCCGTCCGCATCATACACGCGAAACCCCGTCTCAATGGTATAATCGTGCGCACTGTTCCAGATCAGATTCGCGGCACGTTTTTTCTCGAATTCCGTTATTTCCATTATGCAAAAATACTCTCTTTGCCAAGATCTCCCGGGAAGCGGACCGCAATCATATCGCTGACCAGCTGTCTTTCGTAATCGTCGAAGCACTTGTTGACAATGCCGAGCTGCAGGGCCTGTACCGCAGGAAGTCCGCGGTGCATCATCCGGATTGCCGCCAGAAGGCCGCGCAGGTCCAGTGCCTTTGTGGAAATCTCACCGCCCTCGCACTTGCGGCGGATGTCACTGAAGAGCTTCGCGAACTGGTCCTTGTAATCCTCCCGGATGTCCGGATACTTCTCCTGAATCAGCTTCTTCAGATTCTCCTCTGTAATGACCGGCATCTGAATGATCATGAAGCGGGACGCCAGTGCCTCGTTGATCTCTCTGGTTCCGGCGTAGCCATAGTTCATCGTTCCGATGAAGCGCGTCGCGTCATTCAGCACGATCCTGTCATATCCTGGAACATCGATGATCCTGCGGAAATCCAGCGTCGCATGAAGAACGGCGAGTGATTCATTCTTCGCCATGTTGATCTCATCCAGAATGCCGAAGCCGCCTTCCTCCGCGCACTGCAGAATCGGCCCCTTCCGAAGCGTCACCTTTCCGTTTTCAAACGTATCGGTTCCGATAAGCGATGCCGCATCCGTATTGATATAGAAGGATACATCCCACTCGGGTCTTCGCAGCGCAGCAGAGAGTCCCTCCGCCAGCACGTTTTTGCCGGTCGCCTTGGGGCCCACAAGGAGAAGATTCTCGCCCGCAAGAAGCGTGGAAAGTGCCTGTTCCCAGATCTCTTTCCCATAGTACGAATACTGCGGTGTCGGGATCCGTTTCTCCATTCCGTCATGCAACTGATAAAAGCTCCGAAAGTGCTCCACCTCGGAGAGAATGCTCTCCGAAATTCCCTCCTGCCGTAAAAAATCCAGTATTTCCATTTGTTATACCTCTCTCAACCCACATTATACACGGCCCGTCATTTTCTGTATGTAACGAAAAAACCGCTGAACGTACCCAGTCCAGCGGTTCTTCTTTCCAGTGTTTGCAGTTCTTCCGGGCCGGGCCCGTCCGATACGTTGTGCTCAGGCAGCAGCCTTTGCCTTGTTCTTGCCGTTGATGATGCAGACAACGACGTAAACAATGGTGAAGATCGCGCCGATGGTGTATGCGATTGGCCAGTCAAGACCAAGACCAATCTTGGCATTGACAATGAAGGTGCAGGTTGCGAATGCGTAGAATGCAGCCGGAATCAGCGGCATCCATACGAACTTTGCCTTGCCGTTCTTGAACATCCATGCAGTGATGCATGCCAGAGCGAACAGAGAGATCATCTGGTTGGACCATGCGAAGTATCTCCACAGAGTGTTGAAGCCCTGTGCATCGAGCTTAGCCCAGATCAGGATGAGATAAACCAGTGCGAAGACCGGGATTGCCAGGCCGATGCGCTGCTTGTTGTTCTCCTGCTTGATGTGCAGGGAATCTGACAGAGTCAGACGAAGGGCACGCAGTGCGGTATCGCCGGAGGTGATCGGAAGGATGATAACGCCAACCAGAGCGATGACGCCGCCGACCGGTCCCAGAGCATTCTTGCAGATAATGCCGACAACAGAGGTTGCGCCGATGGTAACCGGTGCGCCATCCTTCAGAACATTGAAGGTCCATGCGCCTGCATCGGAGAGTGCCATCGTGACACCGCCGTTGGAAGCGCCGAGGTTGATCATAGCCATGGTTCCTGCTGCCCAGCACATAGCGATGAAGCCCTCTACAACCATCATGTTGTAGTAGGTCATGCGGCCTGCCTTCTCGGACTCAATGGTACGGGAAACCAGAGCGGTCTGGGTGCTGTGGAATCCGGAAAGGATACCGCAGGCAACGGTCAGGAAGAAGATCGGGATGAAGTGTCCGCCGGAGAATGCGCTCGGTCCGAAGTATGCTCCGAAATCGAAGCCGCCGTCTGCCGCGAAGACACCTGTGGTGTTCCAGTTATCCCATACGTTGATCAGCGGGTATCCCTTTGCGAAGATGGCGATGAAGATGCCGATTGCAGAGAATACCAGGATCAGACCGAAGATCGGGTATACACGGCCGATGATCTTGTCGATCGGGAATACCGTAGCGATCAGGTAATATACGAAGATCACGGAGTAAATCACCCAGGTGGAAACTTCCTGCGGAGTGCCGCCGAAGCCGAATACCTGCGTTGCCGCGATGTCGCCGGGCGTATAGATGAAGACCGCGCCGACCAGGAGCAGCAGGATGCAGATGAAGATGTCGTACAGGATGTAGACAGCCTTGTTCGTGTAGTTCTTGACGAACTCGGGCATCTGGGCACCGCCGTCACGGGTGCAGATCATTCCGCTGAAGTAGTCATGCATGGAACCGCCGATGACGTTTCCGATCGGGATTGCAAGGAATGCAATGGGTCCGAACAGAATACCCTGGACAGGTCCAAGGATGGGGCCGGTTCCTGCGATGTTCAGCAGGTTGATCAGGCTGTTCTTCCATGTCTTCATGGGAACGTAGTCAACGCCGTCCTGCTTTGCATAGGCAGGCGTCTCGCGATCGTCCGGTCCGAAGACGTTCTCGCAGAACTTACCGTACAGGAGTCCTCCGCCGATAAGAATTACGAGGCCAATTAAAAATGTTGCCATATCTCCTCCTTCCTGGTCACACAGTGATTTGTGGGTACATGCGGCCAGCTCATAACATATATTCTTACTAAACAGAATTATAAATATTGGCCTTATTTATAATCCTGTACAGTAAACAGGGGTTTGATGGTGACGACCTGCTTGAAATCGTCGCCGGAAAGCGCAACGCTGGAATCCATGGATTTCAGATCCGCCTTCAGAACATTCAGTGCTTCCTCTACGGTCTGTGCACGCTCCTCCTGAAGGATCCGGATCATGCGGTCAAACGTATACGGATGTGCGTAGCAGCAGGGAATCGGAAAATCCGGAAGGTGCTTCAGCGAATTCTTCATCGCGCTCAGCGCTTCCTCATACTCCTTGTCCCGGAGCTTTCGGTTCGTCATTTTGCTTGGGAGCCCTTTGCTGTTGACGGCAAGGAACACCAGCATAATCCCGAACAGCGCGGCGACCACACCGACACTCCGGTTCGCAGTCTTCATAATAACGACGCCTGCCAGAGTCACAAGGATACCGGCTGCGAGAAGTCCCACTGCGATGTACCGGACAGACGGCTTCATCAGATCCGCATGCCGCTTCATCTTCGCCATGACGGCGAGCTTCTCATACAGAGCGGGGCGTTTGTGCACCTCCCACCTTGCGTCCTCCAGAATCTTTCTGCTGCGAAGCGCTTCCTTCGACAGCGCATTGGCCCGGATCCGCGCCTCCGTGGCCTCCCGTTCCTTCTTCCTGCGCATTCCCTCCGGTGACAGGAGCGGAATCTCCGGATGATTCTTCTCCAGATCGTCCAGCATCTTGTCGGCGTCCTGCAGATAGCGGAAGGAACATTCCTGTTCCCTGCCGTCATCATAGCGGACGACGATGAACAGGACCGGGGCAAGGAAGCCCTTTCCCTCCGGATTGCTCGCGCCGACCCGTTTGAACACATTGGTGATGGCTTCATACGGAATGTAATAATTCCGGGGATGCATCGTGCTTCCCATGTAGACGGCCTTCTCACCGAGTCCGCACTGATCATACTTCCGGCATTTCTTCCGGTCCGCCTTGATCTGTGCTTCTTCGATCGTGATCCGGCTCAACGGTTTTGCTATACCCATCTCTTACGGTTTATCCTTCGTTATCCATATAGAAATCCATACAATCATAGCATGAATCCGGCGAAGTGGATTCATAATATTTAGAAAAATTTTAGTCACTTTTCATATTTTGTTACTTTTTCATATGAAATTCTGCCTGATATATCTTCTTTGTATGTCGTTTGTTTATGCTAACTGTTAAATTTTCTCTGCTGTCTGCCCCGGGTACCCGGCGCTCCATTTCTCTGATTCCCGAATGCGGCAGCCGAAAGGCGATAAATAACATTCCGCGTTACAGTTCCGCTAAGAAAGCTTCCCTCGCGGTCAAGCCTTCGTTAAGACTCTGGTATAATCATGGAAGAGTCCGATTCGCTGTGCTATCCTCTCGCTGATTCAATTTATGGAGGTGCTGTACAATGAATTTGCTGATTCTGCTGATGATGATTATTGAAGTGATTTCCGGTGTCTGCGCAACGCTCTATGTTGTCATTACGCTTCCCGTCTATATTATCTGGAAGCTTGTTCAATGGAAGCGCACCGGAGAGCCGATTATCTGATTCCCGCCGGATCGGGAAGGCACTGCCGCACCGCTGCGGCAATGCGGCCGGACCGGAGGAGAGGGAGCTGTTTCATGATAAAACTTCCAACTGCCGGAAACCTGCCGCAGGATCCTCACCCGGTCCGCCGGAACATCGCAGTCACCTGCGGTGTACTCCTTCTGACCGCAGCAGTCTGCGCTGTTCTGCACCAGTTCGTCACCACAGATACCCATGTGCCGCTTATTTTCGTGCTGGCCATCGTGGTCATTTCACGCTTTACCGACGGCTATCGGTACGGCATTGCTGCTTCTTTTCTCGCGGTATTCGGCGTGAACTGTCTTTTTACTTATCCGTATTTCCGCCTGAATTTCTCCATCACGGGATATCCTCTGACATTCGCCGTAATGCTGACGGTTGCCGTGATCGTCAGTGCACTGACAACGCAGATCAAGCAGCAGGAGCAGATCAAGCTCCAGATGGAGCGGGAGCAGATGCGGGCGAATCTCCTGCGCTCCGTTTCTCACGACATCCGGACGCCGCTGACTTCCATCGTCGGCTCCGCATCGGCCATTCTCGACAACTATGACTGTCTGGATGATGAACAGAAAAAGACTCTGACCGGTGATATCCGGACCGAGGCGCAGTGGCTGAACCGCATCGTGGAGAACATTCTCTCCATCACGCGCATCAGCGGCGGCAGCACGCAGATCACGAAGTCCGACGAGCTCGCGGAGGAAGTGGTCAGCAGCGCGGTTCAGAAATTCCGCAAGCACAGTCCCGGCATTCCGGTTCAGGTGGCTGTGCCCGGAGAGGTTCTTCTTGTTCCGATGGATCCGGTTCTCATTGAGCAGGTTCTGCTGAACCTGATGGACAATTCGGTGATGCACGGCGGACATATTTCGCATATTGTCATTCATGTCACTCACCGCCCGGGATACGCAGTTTTCTCCGTGGAGGATGACGGCGTTGGCATTGATCCGCAGGTGCTCCCGCACCTGTTCGACGGAACGCTGCCGCTTCATTCCCGCGATACCGACTCTTCGCATCACAATATGCAGATCGGTCTCTCCGTCTGCATGTCCATCGTCCGGGCACACCACGGCACCATGCAGGCGGAAAATCTCTCCGGAGGCGGTGCACGTGTCTGGTTTGAACTTCCTCTGGAGGACGCGAATTCCTGATTCACAGAAAGGAGATCCACGATGCAGATCCGCGACAGTATTCTGATCATTGAGGACGACAACAGCATCATCAATCTGATGAAGGCCGTCCTGCGCGCCAATAATTATGAGGTTTTCATCGCCCGCACCGGTTCCGAGGCACTGACCATCGCGGGTTCGCAGTGTCCGAACCTGGTGATTCTGGATCTCGGACTTCCGGATATGGATGGCGTGGAGATCATCCGCCGGATCCGCAGCTGGTCCACTCTGCCGATTCTGGTGGTTTCCGCCCGCGATCACGAGAGTGACAAGGTACAGGCATTCGATCTCGGCGCGGACGATTACATCACCAAACCGTTCGGGACCTCTGAGCTTCTCGCGAGGATCCGCACTGCGCTCCGGCACTCCCACACGGTTGTACAGAGCTCTCTGTCGGAGAGTGAACAGTTTCAGGCAGGCGACCTGCGCATCGATTTCAACAAGCATCAGGTCTTTGTCCGCGGCGAGGACGTCCATCTGACGCAGAATGAGTACCGCATTGTCGCGCTTCTTGCCAAATACTCCGGGCGCGTTATCACTTATGACGCCATCATGCAGGAAATCTGGGGACCGAACATGAAATCCGACAACAAAATCCTGCGCGTCAATATGGCGAATATCCGGCGCAAAATCGAGAAAAACCCGGCCGAGCCTGAATTTATTTTTACAGAGGCCGGGGTCGGATACCGCCTCATCGAGGCGACCTGAACTTCCACATTTTCCGTCAGGAACACCCGACAGAAAGCATGCGCTCCCGGTGCACGCGCACACATGCACATACAGAAGGGCCGTCTCCGGTCCGGATGTCTTGAAATCACCTCGACGCACTCACACGCATGCATACAGAAAGGGCTGCAGCATCGGATTTTCTCTCCGATGCTGCAGCCTTCTGTTATCTTATTTTATGTTATTAAAATGCTCTCCCGGTGGTTCTGTATTGCTCCCGGCAGTCCCTGCCGCCTTTTATTTCTTCCTGTGCGTCAGGTGTGCAATTGCGCCGAGTGCGGCAGCCGCCGCGGCTCCTGCCGCCAGTGCCGCCTTATTCTCCGAGACAAACTCCTTAGCCTCTTCTGCGTTCTTCGGTAGCTTCTCCTTCACCGCATCGATGCTTTCCTTTGCCTTCTGAACACCGTCTGTCACTGTATCCCGGATGGCCGTCTGCACGTCCTTTTTCTCCGGCTCCTCGATGACATGATATTCCTTCAGAAGCTTCTCAATCTCTGTCCCGCGGATCTTGAGCATCGCGGCCTTCAGAGCGGCATCCACAACCGGTCCCATGGAGCCGTCATTCAAAGGTCTCCCATCGCGAAGCGCTACGGTCGCATGGAGAAGATCCCGGATATCAAAGGTGCTGCCCCAGACCTCCGGCACGCCGCGGTCAATATTCAGCAGCGTGTAAACAGCCTCCATGCCGGTGCGGATGGAGTACTCGGTCGTGAAAATGGTGTCTCTGGGTGTTTCGGCAAACTGACCGAGGAATGCGAAGTTCACCGCACCTTCCGGGACAACATCCGGACGGTCACCCGCCTCACGAGGCATGAAGAATGCGGTGATGTACGGCATCATGACCGGAACGGTATTGCAGCTGTTCTCTGCCAGATCCTCAATCTCATCCATCGGAACGCCGAGATGATACAGCCACTCTTCGCAGATTTCCTTACCGGTGCACTCCCGCATCGGCTTGTTCACATAATCGCCGGGCTTGTCGGAAAACAGTGCATATACCCATACCAGGCACTGATTCTTCGGCTGATCTCTGAACTGCGGCTGACGATTGATGGTCCAGGACAGAAGCCAGGACGAATCTCTGGCTGTCACGATGCCGCCTGTCACGACACCGCCGCTGAAGGGATCCCTGTGGCAGATATTCTTGATATACGGAATCACCTTGTCATCCAGCGTTGTCACCGTCGCACTCATCCAGTTCGTCTGCTCCGGATCATAGTCAAACTTCTCCGGATGTCCGAAGGACGGATCCTGCAGGGCGATGCGGTGCCACATATCCCAGCCGCCGCCTTCATGCAGGGATGCGTCGAAGGGCGCGGGCTTGTTCTGGCTTCCGATTGCCGCATTCTCCACGCAGCCGCCGTTGGTGATGAAGACCAGATCATTCTCGGTCAGCGGGATGAACTCCTTCTTGCCGTCCCGGGTCACCTCGATGGCCGTCGCCACCTTCTTCTCCTGCTGAATATCGAACTTGACGTTGTCCACCTTCACGCCGTACTCAAAGCTTACGCCGAAGCCTTCCAGATACTTGATCATCGGAAGAATCATCGACTCGTACTGGTTGTAACGCGTGAACCGGAGCGCCGTGAAGTCCGGAAGTCCGCCGATGTGATGTACGTATCTCTGCAGATAGCGCTTCATTTCCAGAGCAGAATGCCAGTTCTCAAACGCGAACATGGTCCGCCAGTACATCCAGAAATTGCTCTCGAAAACTTCCTCATCGAAGACTTCGTTGATTCTCTTGTTATACAGATCCTCATCCGGCGTCAGGTAGAGCTTCATGATCTCTTCCGCACCCTTGTCCGAGAGTCCGAACTTCTTGTCGGTGTGTGCATCCTGCCCGCGCTTCTCCGTCGCACGGCAGAGCGAGAAATTGGGATCCTTCTTGTTCAGCCAGTAATACTCATCCAGAACGCTGACTCCCGGCGTCTCAATGGACGGAATGGAGCGGAACAGATCCCACATGCACTCGAAGTGGTTGTCCATCTCACGTCCGCCGCGCATGACATAGCCGACATCATTGATGTACAGGCCGTCGCAGGCACCGCCCGGGACATCTTCCTTCTCCAGAATATGAACATTGGCACCCTTCATCTGCCCGTCACGCACCAGAAAGCACGCCGCCGAAAGTGCTGCCAGTCCGGAGCCTACAATATATGCCGATTTCTTATCCACGCCTTCCGGTTTCAGGGGGCGAACAAATGCTTCATAATTTCCGCTTGAATAATACATATGCCATTACCTCCGTTGGTTACGCTGATTCTCATTCTGCATCTTCTGACAGGAACGGACTGCCCGCGGCGTTCTCATCGCCGGCATGCGGTCCGATTTTCCTGTTCTGTTTTTATTATACAAAATATGACCGTTGGTCACAATCTGTTTTTCATAAACAATCTGTGAATATTTTCTAAAAAGGGCGCGGATCCTGTCCGCGCCCTGCAACGTGCTCTTCTCCGTGCCTTTCACAGGCGGTGCAGAGGATCAGAACACACCCTTGATAAAAATTTCCAGTCCGATTGCAATCAGGATCAGACCGCCGAAAATGGTTGCCTTGTCCGCCAGCCGCTCCCCGAATTTCTTTCCGAAGAGAAGTCCCGCCATGCAGATGACAAAGGTAGTCACCGCGACCAGAAGAGAGCAGGCCGTTGCCATCCCTGTCCCGTAATCTGCAATGGTAAAGCCGACCGACAGCGCGTCGATGGATGTCGCGATTCCCTGAACCATCAGGGTGCCGAAGCCGAGACAGGCGGCAGTCTCTGTTTTCTTCCCGTCATTTTCCGGCTTTCTCCCTTCCCGGACGCTCCGGATTCCCTCCACCAGCATTTTCCCGCCGATCCATGCCAGAAGGATCAGCGCAATCCACGGTATGAACTTCCGGAACGTCTCAAACTGCTCCGCGATGGTATGGACGCAGAACCATCCGATCATCGGCATCGCAAACTGATACCCCGCATAGGTCCCGGCAATGCCGCACATCTTCCTTCCCGACATATGCGGCTCATTCAGTCCGTTTGCAATCGACACGGAAAACGCATCCATCGCCAGTCCGACGCCCAGTGCAATACTGTTTAATATGAAAACAAAATTCATGATTTCCTCCCGGCCCGTTCGCTGCGGCTTCTGTTTTTATCCGGTCCTCTGGATCCTCTGTCTCTCCGGATTTCCGGCGGCGGACAAAATGCAAAAAGCCAAAAAGAAAACAGGCATAGCTTTTTCGGCCATGCCTGTCTGAAATCCTCTTATTCCCATGCATAGCCGTATTCACAGATACACATGAGTCTCGCATTTTAAAGTAAGCCAGATTCCTCAGGAATCAGTATGTTGACTTACTGCAGCAGGTGCTTGCTACTCCCTCACTGGGAGAGATTGTCGCATTCCGTCCCGGAATTAGTCAATTCTAATTGTTTTCTTTCCTCAGAATTCGGCCGAGCGGTTGTCTTTACCGTTTTCGTTACCCCCCCCCCAGGCGGGTTCCTTCTTCCGGATGATATCGTTGTTGAGCGTCTTCACCCGGCTCTCAAACCAGTCCGCCAGAGGATCGATGATTCCCTTGCTGGTAAAGCAGATCATATAGTTCGTCCGGTCATAGGGGACAAACGCCGCGACCTGCCGCCCGATGAGAAACATCTGCCATTCCTTCGGCACGTGGACCCGGTCCTCATTCAGTACGAACGAAATCCGGTCACGATGGTCACTCAGTGTCCTGCGGACCCTCCGCATATCCCCCGCATCAATCTGCAGGTTCATGCCGGCCTCCTGGATCTTCGCATCCTTCCGGAAATTCTCCAGTCCGCTTTGCGTGGTAAATTCCAGAATGTTCAGATTCCGGTACATCTGACCATACTGAATGAAATCATCACTTTTCAGGTATTTCGCAACGAGCTCATCCGTCGAACAGAGCCACAGACAGGGCCTCGGCGTCAGAAGATACACCGGCTCCTTTCCGATGGTCATCCAGTGACGGATGAAAAACTGCATGATCGACATGTAGTCCGTATCCGTGGAGGCGATCTCCACGGCGTCCCTCAGAACCTTGTCAAAATTGTTCCGGTATGCATTCACCACACTCTGATCGTGAACCATCACGACCTGCTTCTCACTGTAGCTGATCAGCAGCATCGTCTTCTCTCCGACAATATAATACGGAAAGGCAATGGTATTCAGCCCCGTCATGGTCTTGCCGAGCGAATATGCATGAAAGCGCGTGGTCTGATCCTTCAGATAGGAGAACCACTCCGCCATCCGAAGATAGATATGAGAAGAATTGCTGGACCGGCGACCGCCTTCTTCCGCTACCAGCTGCCGGATATCCGGAATCTTTCCTGCCATCTGGGCGTTGTTCTCCACTGCCCAGAAAAGCTCTGTCGTTCTCCTGCTGCCGGAGGGAAGGAAAATCCGGTAGCTGTCATTCCCTGCCGCAGTCTCCTGCGCAATAAAATCGGAAATCAGCTCACTCTCCTTCGTCTTCTTGATGACCGGCACATCCTCCGAAAGTGAATTGAAAAAGCGCTTTACCTGCTGGCGCTGTTCAAACGTCTTCTCATCCACCCGTTCTCTCTCATAGCAGTCCACCAGCTCTTCGTAAGTGGCAGAATCCAGCTGAACGTACTGGCAGATTGCCTTCAGCTGTCCTTCTGTGGCAATCCGGTTGCCGCGCAGGATCTGATAAAACGTGGAACGGTCAATGCCCGTCTCCTTGATGATATAATTTTTGGACTCACTGGCCTGACTCAGCAGATCAGAAAGCATGCTCCCAACGCTCACTGTTCTGTACCTCTCAAAGATTTCTCCCCCTGGCCGATATGATTTGTGTTTCCATTTTATCATCATATTTTTCCGCCGCAGAGTGGCAAGGTTCAAATCAGTCTTTGCCACTCCATTTATGTTGTTTCCGGTCCGTTATCTCACAGCTTCATCCTCTTTTCCCTGCGTTTAAAAAAAATCATCATTTTCGATATTTCGTGACAATTTTCTTTTCCTGTCACATTCACATAAAAAGACGTGTCCAAGGTTTTTCTCTCCTTGGGCACGTCTCTGTGAAATAAGCTTAAATTCCGACTCTGCGGTTTTCCTTTACGGCCTTTGCGATGGAAAGATCCGCTGCGTAAAGCGGGATCAGAGTTGCCTGCGTGGCATGATACAGATCCGATTTTCCCGGCCATACCGTATCCAGCACGCGGTTATTGCGGTCCAGCTGGTGGAACCAGGAGCCATGTACATGATCCATGACCTTCTCATCCAGGTATTTCATGAACCAGCTGTAATAATCCGCATAGATTTCCTTTCCGGTTACCTGATAGAGCGATGCGGAGGTATTGATGGCCTCTGCCAGTGTCCAGTGCATCCTGTCGTGGACCACCGGTCTGCCGTTCCAGTCCGTGGTGTAGACAATTCCGGGCGCCCCGTCAGAGTCCCAGGCATCCAGGGCGGCACGGTTGAACAGCTTCTCTGCCGCGGAAAGATACGGTGCGGCCTGTTCGGATACGTCCCCGTTCTCCTCTCCCGGATACGTGGACAGTGCCCACTGGGTAATCAGTCTCGCCCACTCAATGCCGTGTCCCGGTGTTGCTCCGTACGGCTTGAACTGATCGTCCGGCTTGTCCTTGTTGCAGTCAAGATCCGCCACCCAGTCACTGCTGTAGTGCTCCGGAATTCTCCAGTTGTTCGCGGATGCCCAGCCGATCACGTGATCAATGATCCTGCCTGCGCGAACCCGGTATTCCTCTTCCCCTGCGGCATCCGCCACGGCCAGAAACGCCTCCACGGTATGCATGTTCGCATTCAATCCGCGGTACGGATCCAGCTCCGTGAACTCCGTATTCCAGGTATCCACGGAAAGTCCCAGCTCTTCATTCCAGAAATACTTGTCATAGACGGCCTTTGCCTTCTCAAAAAGCTCCTCTGCGGCCGGCCTTCCCGCCAGCATTCCGCTCGTCGCTGCCAGAATCACAAAGGCATGTGCGTAGCACTGCTTCGGTCCGAGAGGCTGTCCGTCTGCGGTCACCGCCGCGTACCAGCCGTCATGCTCCCTGTCATGCAGTTCTCCGAGAAGTCCCTTCAGGCCCGCATCTGCCAGTGCCTCGCTTCCCGGGTGTCCCAGAAGCGTTCCCAGACTGTACACGTGCACCATACGTGCCGTAATCCAGGTCTCACGGTTTCTCTCCTTCCACGGAGTACCGTCATCCCCCAGCCAGTAGGAGCCGCCCTCCGGCGACGGAAATTCATGTCCGAACGCAAGAAGATTGTCCCTTGCCCCCTGCAGAAATGCCTTGTTCTCTTCCGTTCCGATCCGATACTTTCGATCCATAGCTTCCTTTCCTGCCGCAGCCCGTCTGCGGCAACACGCAAAAGATTTTGCGAAGACGGATTCTCTGCTGTGCAGGCCGGTCACCGCGACGTGTCCGTCCCTTCTGCGTCCCCTCGCATTGCACTGCCTTGATATTCTTATTGTGTCACATCTGTTCTTTCTTTTCTATTCATTTATGGTTCCTTCCGCGTAGGAGATGCAGGCATCCTGGAATGTCTGCAAGGCGGCCATCAGATCAGCATCACTGGTTTTCGTGTTCAGCGTCTTCGTGTTGACATCATCGCCCAGCCCGGTTGCCAGCGTCCAGTAATCTCCGGGATACTGTCCCTGCGGCCTGTCGATCAGCATCTGTTCATTCAGGGCACACAGTGCCGCGTCTGCCCGGACCTCCTCCGACTGCTGAGCCTTCCGGTTGGACGGTCCCCAGCCGATCGCCTTGTAGCGGGAAAGCTGAGCCTCTCCCCCGGAAAGGTATGCCGCGAGCGCATGGCAGACCCTTTCCTTCTCCTCATCCTCCTGCGGCTTCACGCCAAGGAGCCGGTACCCGGAGAATCCGGACATCTGATACGTGTTCCCATCCGATCCCCGGAACGAAGGAAGCTTTGCACAGGCGTAGCCATCTCCCAGCGCCTCCCGGACCGTCTCCGCATCCCAGGTTCCATCCACGATGGCGCCGATCTTCTCTGCATCTCCCGCCGCGGATCCGTTCACAAAAGCGGAGGAATTTTTCAGACGGATCATTTCCCGAAGCGCCGTCACTCCCTTGTCGGAGGCGTAATCCACCTCTGCGCCGGTGAAGTTCCCGTCGCTGTCCGTCTCGTAGGAGAGCTCGCATCCGGTTCCGAAAAAGAAAGCCGTCTGATACCATCCGGAATTGATCTCCATATAGAAATTCTTCCCCGCCTTCTCACAGTCGGCAAGGACTGCATCCAGATCGGAGGGATCCGTGACCACGCTCTTGTCATAGTACATCAGATACCCGTTGTCAGAGGTCAGCGGGTAAGCATACAGCGTTGTTCCGACGGTTGCCGCCAGGACCGATCCCTCGTCATTGTCCGCCTGCACTGTCTCCACATACTCCGGCGCAGTCTCCGCGAGCACTCCCC
>DAIMKA010000025.1:0-321 GCA_036721955.1 Lachnospiraceae bacterium
AATGTCAAACTGCTGATTCTGGATGAGCCGACAAGAGGAATTGATGTCGGTTCCAAGCAGGAAATCTATCGCTTGATTGCAAATCTGGCAGAGCAGGGAATGGCGATTCTGATTATCTCCTCGGATATGCCGGAGGTGCTGTCAATGAGTCACCGGATTGCCGTAGTAGACCATGGTCAGATTGAAAAAATTCTGAATCATGATGAGGCGACACAGGATATTGTCATGAAGACCATTGTGGAGGCAAAAGCAAATGACTAAGAAGGCTAATTTTAACGAGCTGTTCCGAAAATACGGAATTATTACAATTCTGATTGTGCT
>DAIMKA010000025.1:408-1011 GCA_036721955.1 Lachnospiraceae bacterium
ATGTGTACCACGGCAGCCTGCTTCTCGGCAAGTGTTCTGGTAAAAACCGGAAGTGTTCCGCTGGCCATTCTGACAGGTATCGGAATCGGCGTTCTTGCAGGTTGGCTGAATGGTGCGATGGTAACTTATTTAAGACTTCAGGCATTCATTGCAACTCTGGCAATGACCAACGTTCTGAAAGGAATTGTACAGCTGTATACAAACGGGCAGAGCATTGGCGGTGTGGATAAGATCCGCTGGCTCGGTCAGGGATCTATTCTGTTCATCCCGGTTCCGGTTGTGATCATGCTGATCTGTGTTATCGCGGTTGCCATTCTGATGAAGAAAACACCTTTCGGCTCTTACGTGTATGCAATGGGCGGAAGCGAGAAAGCAGCAATTGCATCGGGAATAAACACGGCGAAGATGAAAAGACTTCTGTTCACGATTTCCGGAGGCCTGACCGGACTTGCAGGAGTTGTCCTGATGGCGAGACTGATGGCAGGTATGCCGTCTGTCGGATCCGGCTATGAATTCGATGCCATTGCGGCGGTCATCATCGGCGGAACCTCGTTTGAAGGCGGCAAGGGCGGCGTGCTCGGCTCCGTCACGGGCGCCCTTATC
>DAIMKA010000025.1:1021-8016 GCA_036721955.1 Lachnospiraceae bacterium
ATCATTATCGGATTGATCAACAACATTCTGAATCTGCTGCATGTATCCACTCAGATTCAGTTGATTGTCAAAGGTATCCTGATTGCCGGTGCCGTTACCATCGACATGAAGACGAAAGAAAACAAAAAGAGCAAGTGATTCAACAGTGTGAAATGATGCGCTGCGGCGTATATCAAAAGTAAACCGGAGCGATGGTTCCGGAAAAATGAAGGAGGATTTTAATATGAAAAAGAAGATTCTGGGAGTTCTGATGGCAGGCGTGATGGGAGCAGCAGTTCTGACTGGATGCGGTAGTACAGCGTCAGACAGTTCGGACAATTCCGGCACGACAGAAGCGGCAGCAGAGACCACGGATACTGCGTCGGATGCATCGACAGAAGCGGCTTCTACGGAGAGCTCCGGCAGCTGGCTGGTAGGCTTCGCCAACAACAGTGATACCTACAATTACTGCGCAAAGTTCAGAAGTTATCTGAAAGATGCTACAGAAGCAAAAGGAATTACGATCATGGTAACGGATGCCGGTGGAGACACCAATGTTCAGAACGGACAGATCGATGACTTCATCGCGCAGAATGCCAATGTTGTATCCGCGATCAGTAACGATCTGGACGGTTCGGTTCCGGCTTTGGAAGCGGCTAAAACGGCAGGAATTCCTTATGTGACCTTCCTGACATCGGTAAACGGAGGAGATGATTACGATGGCTACATTTATGTAGGATCTCCGAATGAAGACGCCGGAAAGGCACAGGGACAGTATCTGGTGCAGGTACTTCCTGAGAATGCAAAGATCCTGTATTTTACCGGCGAACCGAATGATCAGCAGTATATTGACCGCAAAAAGGGCCTGACAGAAGAGCTTGCCGCGCGCGACGATATTGAAATTGTGGATGAATACAACGTAAAGAACTCCAAGGATCAGGGTATGAGTACAGCAGAAGACTGCCTGCTCTCTTATGACAAGATTGATGCGATTGTCTGCCAGAATGACGATGCAGCGCTTGGCGTTGTAGAAGCGCTGAAGTCTGCCGGACGTCTGGACGGAAGCATTCTGGTTCTGGGTGTTGATGGAAGCGATGAGGCACTGCAATCGATCAAAGCAGGTGAAATGTCTATGACTGCTCTGCAGGATGCAAAGGCACAGGCAGAGGCTGGCGCAGATATTTACGCGCAGCTGCGTGATGGAACAGATCCCAAGGACATTGATGATGTATACATTCCTTTCCAGATTGTTACCTCCGATAATGTTGACGACTATCTGAACCAGTAATGGATTGGAAGAAAGTTGGAATGTGACATCGATATGTCACGTTCCAACTGCAGCATCGGTGCTGACGCACCGGCTGCCGCAGTTGGCAAAACCGTCTTCACGGATTTTGCCTCAGCGAGGTGTAGCTATGTCACTGAAAATAGAAGACATCACCTACGTATATGATCAGGGAACTGCGATGTCAGTGAACGCACTGAATCACATTTCCGTGGAGATTCCGGACGGACAGTTCATCGGGCTGGTCGGACATACCGGCTCCGGCAAGTCGACCTTTGTCCAGATGCTGAACGGGCTGCTGCTGCCGAGCAGCGGTCACATCTACTGGGACGGGCAGGATATTCAGGCGGACGGTTTTGACCGCAGGAAGCTCCGCGCGAACGTGGGGCTGGTTTTCCAGTATCCGGAGCACCAGCTGTTCGAATCGGATGTGCTGACGGACGTGATGTTCGGGCCGAAGAATCTGGAGCTGTCCGCACAGGAGTGCAGGAAGCGGGCGGAGGAGGCCCTGACGCAGGTACAGCTTCCGAAGGAATGCTGGGAGATGTCGCCGTTTGATCTTTCCGGCGGCCAGAAGCGGAGGGCGGCCATCGCGGGGGTTCTGGCGATGCATCCCCGCATCCTGATTCTGGATGAGCCCACCGCGGGCCTGGATCCGCGCGGAAGGGATGAGATTCTGGATATGGTGCGCCGCATGAAGGAGAACCTGCACATGACCATTGTGCTGGTCTCCCACAGCATGGACGATGTGGCGGAGTACGCGGACCGGATTCTTGTCATGAATGCGGGGAGCATTTTGATGGACGGAACCCCCGGGGAGGTTTTTGCCAGGTATAAGGAGCTGGAGCCCATCGGCCTTGCAGCGCCGCAGATGGTTTACATCATGCAGTATCTGCGGAGCCTCGGCCTTCCGGTGAGCCCGAATGCCCTGACGGTGGAAGCGGGAAGAGAAGAAATCCTGTCCCATATTGCGGATCTGAACGCGCTGACAGGGAAGAACTTCCGCGCGGTCGGAACGGGTACGGCGCGGCCGAAGGAACGCCGCCCGGCAGGAAAAGAACAGAAAACGGCCCACGGCCCGGAGAGCCGGACACTGCCGAAGAGAAATGAGAAGGAGATGCCTTCTGCGGGAAGTGCGAAAGCGGAAGGAGACGCTGCCCATGTTTAAGGAAATGACGATCGGCCAGTATTATCAGACCGATTCGGTGATCCATCGCCTGGATCCCAGAGTGAAGCTGATTGCAACCTTTGCGTATATCATATCGCTTTTTATCGTGCACTCCTGGACGGGGTATCTTGTGGCGGCCCTGGCGGTGGGCGCGGTGATCGCGGCATCGCATGTTCCCTTCAGCTACATCATGCGCGGCATGAAGGCGGTCATTATGATTCTGATGGTGACGGTGGTGTTCAACCTGTTTCTGACCGAGGGAACGCCGCTTGTTCATATCTGGAAGCTGACCATCACGTATGAAGGCGTGGATTTTGCGTCCAAGATGGCGGTTCGTCTGATTTTCCTGATCATCGGCTCGTCCCTGATGACGCTGACGACCACGCCGAACCAGCTGACCGATGCGCTGGAGGATGTGCTCGGACCGCTGAAGAAGATTCATGTCCCCGTGCACGAGATCGCCATGATGATGTCGATTGCGCTGCGGTTCATTCCGATTCTGATGGAAGAGACGGATAAGATTATGAAGGCGCAGATGGCAAGAGGTGCGGATTTTGAGTCCAAAAACCTCATGAAGAAGATTCAGAGCCTGGTGCCGCTTCTGGTGCCGCTGTTCATCTCCGCGTTTCGCAGGGCCAATGACCTTGCGATGGCGATGGAGGCGAGATGCTACCGCGGCGGCGAGGGAAGGACGAAGATGAAGCCTCTTGTGTACCGCAGGAGAGACTACGCGGCCTATGCGGGACTTGCGGTTTATTTTGCCGTGTGCGTGGTGCTGTGCTATGTGTGAGGCGGGGAGAAACGAGGGCCGGAGGAGGATCCTGATCGTGACGGCCTACGACGGAACGGAATATTCCGGCTTCGCTGCCCAGAAGGATCCGAAGATCCGCACGATCGAGGGCGAATTAAACCGCGCCCTGTCGGAGCTGACGAAGGAACCCGTTGTCGTCGCGGGGGCGAGCAGAACCGATGCCGGCGTGCATGCGCTGTGCAATTACGCGGTGTTCGATACCGCATCGCCGATCCCGGAGGAGAAATTCGCGCCCGCTGTGAACACGCGCCTGCCGGATGACATCCGCGTGAGGAAGTCCATGGAGGTGGAACCGGATTTCCATCCCCGGCTGCTCCGGACCGAGAAGACCTACGAGTACCGGATTTACCGGGCGGGGATACCGGATCCGCTGCGCGCCCGGTATTTCGCGTGGACCTGTTTCCCGCTGGATGTTCCCGCCATGAGAAAAGCCGCGGCGTATCTTGTCGGAGAACACGACTTTGCGAGCTTCTGCAACCCGGCGGGAACCGCCGCTACAACGGTGCGGACCATCACCTCCATTGAAATTGAGGAAAAAGCCTGCAGGGTGCCGGATCTCATGCGGACAGGGGATCCTTCGCGGGATCTTCGGGATGAGGCAGGGGAGATTATCCTGCGGGTGAGCGGAACCGGATTTCTCTACAACATGGTGCGGATTATCGCGGGAACGCTGATCCGTGTGGGGCGTGGCATGACAGATCCGGACCGGATGCCGGAGATTCTGGAACGGCGCGACCGGCAGGCCGCGGGAGACACGGCGCCTGCCTGCGGCCTGTGCCTCGTGAATTACCGGATTCTGGGGAAGAAAAAGAGTTGACTTGCTGCCTGTCGCTCCCTATAATAGTAAGGCGTGTGACGGCGATAGTATGCCCGTATGGCTTCTGCCAGGGCTAGCAGACTCCCCGGTTTTGCGAAAACTACCAGACGCCGGTGCGAATCACACAGCTGATACAGATGTTATTGAACAATTGGAGGCATTTCTATGAAGACCTACGTACCGAGCGCTAATACCATTGAGAAGAAATGGTATGTCGTTGACGCTACTGATAAGACTCTTGGCCGCCTTGCATCCGAGGTTGCGAATGTTCTTCGCGGCAAGAATAAGCCCATTTACACTCCTTTCCTTGACTGCGGCGATTATGTAATCGTTGTAAACGCAGAGAAGGTAAAGGTTACCGGCAAGAAGCTGGATCAGAAGATCTACTTCCGTCACTCCAAGTACATTGGCGGCTCTACCTACACAACTCTTCGCGAGATGATGCAGAAGAAGCCTGCAGCAGTTGTTGAGCACGCCGTTCGCGGCATGCTTCCCAGCGGAAAGCTCGGCGATCAGATGTATACCAAGCTTCATGTATACGTTGGACCTGATCACGACCACGCTGCTCAGAAACCCGAAGTTCTGGATATCTGATAGAGGAGGAAAATACAATGGCTAAAGCAGCAGTTTACTATGGCACCGGCAGAAGAAAATCTTCTGTAGCCAGAGTTTTCATTACACCCGGAAAGGGCGAGATCACCGTTAACAAGAGAAGCCTGGATGAGTACTTCGGACTTGAGACTCTGAAGACCATTGCAAAGCAGCCTCTCGTAGCTACCAACACGGCAGATCAGTATGACATCAAGATCACCGTAAGAGGCGGCGGCACCACCGGTCAGGCAGGCGCAATCCGTCAGGGCATCGCAAGAGCTCTGCTGGAGGCAGATGCTGATTTCCGTCCGGTTCTGAAGAAGGCCGGATATCTGACCCGTGATCCTCGTATGAAGGAGAGAAAGAAGTACGGTCTCAAGGCCGCTCGTCGTGCTCCCCAGTTCTCAAAGAGATAAGGATTACTGCGAATACAGCTGCATACCAGATATCCAGACATGCAGGCATGGCTGGATATTTGGATGCAGTTGTATTCATAGGAATGCAGGAGATGGTCGACATGGAGCGAAGCGAAATGGAGACGAGGCTCCTGCATTCGCAGGAATCCGTAAGAGGATTACTGCGAATACAACCAATTTTTATATTCAAACACGCGCGCAAGGGCCTGCAGGATTTTCCTGCAGGCCCTTTTGGATGGTGGTGCACCCGGCGGGAACGTTTGTGCAGGAATGTAAAAAGTATGCTTCATTCGGTAAAATAATCTGTCGAAAAGGCTCTGTTCATTCGGTGGGAATTATGCAGTAATGCGTTCGTCAGCCGCCTTGCCGCGGCGGACATAGCGTTCTGGCGATCTCTGACATGGCAGACGCCTTCAGGGATGGCCGATTCAATAAGAGGAGGATCTTATGAAGAAAAAAGTCATTAGCATGGTCTGCTCTATGGCAATGGCAGCAGCACTTCTGGCAGGGTGTTCCGGAACTCCGGTATCCGATACGGAAGCAACGACCGCTGATACCGAGGCTGCAGCTGCGGACACCGAGGCTTCTACAGAATCCACGGAGGGCTCTACAGAGGCAGAGACAGCAGGAGACGAGAGCGCAGCACTGAACATCGCAATCGTATCTTCTCCGTCCGGCGTAGACGATGGTTCCTTCAACCAGAATAACTACGAGGGAATTCAGGCGTTCATCGCTGAGAATCCGGACAGCAAGGTAACACCCATCAAGGAAGAGACCGGTGATACCACTGCATGCTATCAGACCGTTGAGGGCATCGTTGCGGATTATGACGTGATCGTATGCTGCGGATTCCAGTTCGCAGGCATCGGACCGATCGCCGAGGAGAACCCGGATGTTGATTTCATTCTGGTAGATACCAATCCGACGGATGCGGACGGAAACGAAGCTCAGTATGACAATGTATATTCCATGACCTTCAAGGAGCAGGAGTCCGGCTTCCTTGCAGGCATTGCAGCAGCTCTGACAACCCAGACCGGCAAGGTCGCTGTTGTCAACGGCATCGCATATCCTTCCAATGTAAACTATGAATACGGCTTCATGAGCGGTGTCAACTATGCGAACAAGCACTACGACACCAAGGCGGAGTATGTCGAGGAGTCTGCTTACGCAGGAACCGATGTAACCGGTGCGAACGTAGGCGGCAACTATGTCGGCTCCTTTGCAGATGAGGCAACCGGCAAGATCGTCGGCGAGGCTCTGATCGGCGACGGCTGCGATGTCATCTTCGTTGCAGCAGGCGCATCCGGAAACGGCGTCTTCACGGCTGTCAAGGAAGCATCCACCGCAGACAAGCCGGTCTATGTCATCGGCTGTGACACCGACCAGTACAATGACGGCGTGAACGGCGACTCCAACATCATCCTGACCTCCGCACTGAAGATCATGGACAAGAACGTAGAGAAGCAGCTGAACAACGTCAAGAACGGAACCTTCAAGGGTGAGAACGCTCTTCTGGGCGCAGATACCGATTCTACCGGATATGTCAGCGATCCCGCACACTGCCAGCTTTCGGATGATGCCATTGAGAAGATCAATGAGGCATATGCCGGCGTAAAGGATGGCTCCATCGTTCCTGCCTCCAACTTCGGCGGCACGACCCCGGATGATTTCGTGGGACTGAACTAAATAGGGAACTGCCAGACGCAGGAGACGGCCGGATCCGGGATCCGGCCGGTGCTCCGCGCCCGGTGGCAGTTTCAGATGCAGCAGGCCTCAACACCTGTTGCATCTTTTTGTATCTGTTCAGCACCTGACGAATTTCAATGCGAATCGTCTGCTTGCAGAACGATTCGCGGTTGAAATCGGCAGGCGGCGCGGAACTTGATAAAATACATCAAGGATTTGCGCAGCAAAAAACAAATTCACAA
>DAIMKA010000025.1:8026-14524 GCA_036721955.1 Lachnospiraceae bacterium
AACGATAAGGCTGCCTGGATAAGCTTGCTTATCCGCGCAGGTTTGGCGTTCCGGGATGTGGTCAGGACCCGAAGGGGCCCTGACCAGTCGCATCGAGGATTTGCGCAGCAAATTCGAGATGCGGCGCGGAACTTGATAAACTACATCAGGGATTTGCGCAGCAAATTCGAGATGTGGTGCTGAACAGGATCAATCGCATACCGAAGATTTGCGCAGTAAATTCGAGATGCGGCGCGGAACTTGATAAAATACATCAAGGATTTGCGCAGCAAATGCGCGATGCGGTGCGAGACAGATTCACTAAAAACAAAAAGGAGAGCACCATGGCGGAGTCACCTTACATTATCGAGATGAATCACATCACCAAACGCTTTCCCGGCATTGTCGCCAACGATGATGTCACCCTGAAAATCAAAAAGGGTGAGATTTTCGCGCTTCTTGGCGAGAACGGTGCCGGAAAATCCACGCTGATGAGCGTTCTGTTCGGCATGTATGAGCCGGACGAGGGCGAGATCCTCGTGCGCGGGAAGAAGGAGAAGATCGTTTCCCCGCGCTATGCATCGGAGCTGAACATCGGAATGGTTCACCAGCACTTCAAGCTGGTCAGCAATTACACCATTGCGGAGAACATTGTTCTGGGCGTGGAGCCTCAGAAAAAGGCTCTCGGGCTGTTCCCTTACGTGGATATGAAACGGGCGAACCGGGAAATTGCGGAGCTCTCCCGCAGGTACGGGCTGGAAGTGGATCCGACCAGCATCGTCGGAGAGCTGAATGTATCGACGAGACAGCGCGTGGAGATTCTGAAGATGCTGTACCGGCAGGCGGAGATTCTGATTTTCGATGAGCCGACGGCGGTACTGACACCTCAGGAGATCGATTCTCTTCTGAAAATCATCAGGAACCTTCGCGACGGAGGCAAAACCATCATTCTGATCACCCACAAGCTCGATGAAATCAAGCGCGTGGCGGACCGGTGCGCCGTCCTTCGAAGAGGAAAGCTCATCACCGTGCGCGATGTCGCCGGAATGGACACGCATGAGATGGCGAGCCTGATGGTCGGCCATGAGGTGGCGCTGAAGCTGGACAAGAAACCTGCCCACTTCGGGAAAGAGGTCCTCTCGGTGAAAAATCTGACCGTGCAGAACGAGGACAAGTTCGACGTGGTGAAGAATGTTTCCTTCGGAATCCATGCCGGGGAAATTTTCGCCATCGCCGGGGTTTCCGGAAACGGACAGACGGAAATTGCCGATGCGATTGCGGGGCTTCTCCCCGCGGCAGGCGGCTCGATTTCAATCGAGGGACAGGAAATTACGCGTCACAGTGTCCGGCAGAGAACCCGGTCGGGCCTGTTCTCCTATATTCCCGAGGACCGGCAGAATGTCGGCCTGATTCTGGATTTCCGGCTCGATGAGGATCTGGGACTTCGACGGTACTACCGCGAGCCGTTTTCTCACAGGCACGTCCTTTGCAAGAAGAAATTCCAGCAGTACGGCGATATGCTGATTGACAAGTACGATATCCGGAGCGCGGAAGGCAATGAAACGATCGTCCGCTCCATGTCGGGCGGCAATCAGCAGAAGGCAATTGTGGGACGCGAAATCGAGCAGGATTCTCCGCTGATCCTGTTCGTTCAGCCGACAAGAGGCCTGGACATCGGTGCGATTGACAAAATTCACCGCCAGATTCTGGAGGAGCGGGACAAGGGAAAGGCGATTCTTCTGGTTTCGCTGGAATTGGATGAAGTGATGCAGCTGGCAGATACCATCGGTGTGATTTACGGAGGACAGCTGAACAAAATCGCTCCGGCGTCCGAATTTACAACCGCGGAAGTGGGCGAGTACATGATGGGGGTAAAGAAATGAACGCGAATCAGAAACGATATCTCAAGGTCGCCTTTCTCTCTGTCGTGGTCAGTCTCCTGATCGGAGCGGTGTTCATCCTGATCCTCGGGAAGAATCCTCTGACGGCCTATTACAATCTGCTGCAGGGGTGCGGCATGGCGCCGAAGGGCAAATACGGCGGCGGCAAGAGCATGCTGACCGACCTCTCCAGCTACGTGGATTTCCTGACGCCGATGCTGTTTGCGGCGCTCTCCTGCGCCGTCGCGATGAAGACCGGACTGTTCAACATCGGAATTTCCGGGCAGATGCTCGCGGCAGGCTTCATGGCAACCGTGACCGTCGGCTATTCGAACCTTCCGGCCGCGGCGGCGAAGCCGCTTGCCGTCCTTGTCGGCATGCTGACGGGACTTCTGGTCGGTGCCCTGATCGGTGCGCTGAAGTATAAGTTCAATATCAACGAGGTCGTCTCGTCCATCATGCTGAACTATATCATCCGGTATGTGACGAGCTTCTTCATCCAGACGAGATACGTGGATCCGATTTCCCGGCAGTCCACGCCGATCAACGAGAACGCGCGGCTTACCCTTCATCAGGTCCTGATCGGGGGCTTCAAATATGACCTGCCGCTCGGCTTTATTCTGGCCATTGTCGCGATGATCGTGGTGAAGTTCATGATGGATCACACGGACTTCGGCTTCGAGCTGAAGGCAACGGGAATCAACCGGACGGCGGCCCGCTACGCAGGGGTGGATGTCCGGCGCGCGATCATTGTCTCGATGGCAATTTCCGGCGCGCTTGCCGGAATCGCGGGCGTTACCTATTACCTTGGCTATTTTGCCTCCATCCAGCCGAAGGTCCTCATCAGCACCGGCTTCGATGCGATTGCGGTCTGCCTTCTGGGAAGCTCGGAGCCTGCAGGCATTTTTGTCGCTGCCTTCCTTGTGGAAATCATCGAAAAGGGCGCTACCTATATGAGTTCACAGTCAGGGCTGGAGTCGGAGATGGCGGATGTCATCACCGGCCTGATCCTTCTGACGAGCGCCTGCAACGCATTTTTCATGCAGAGGATGGCGCGCCGCGACGAGGCAAAGGCGGCAAGGGCCGCGGAAGGGGCCTCGAAGGCGGCAGGAGCACCGGAAGCCGCAGAAATCCCGGGGAACTCCGCTTCGCAGAATGATGCGAAGACGCAGGAAGAGAAAAAAGAGACGGAAGAAAACAAGAAGGAGGAGCAGGCATGACGGCGGTCAATAACATTATCATCAACGGAATGAGCTTTGCTCTTCCCCTCTTCATCATGGCAATCGGAGGCATTTATTCCGAGCGGTCCGGAATCACGAACCTCGCGCTGGAGGGCCTGCAGGGAATGGGAGCCTTCATCGGTGCGCTGGTCGCCTACAGCATGATTCAGACCATGGGCGGCACGTCCCAGGTTCCTTATTATATGGCGATGCTGTTCGCCATGATCGGCGGTGCCGTGTATTCCATGCTGCATGCGGCGCTGTGCATCAAGTTCAAGGCCAATCAGGTCATCAGCGGTGTCGTGGTCAACATTCTTGCCATGGCGCTGACCTCGTTCCTCACGAAGACCATCAACCGGAACGTCTTCGGAGCGGCCTCGGACAAGTTCGAACTCGGTGTATCCCAGAGAATCACGATCCCCGGAATTTCACAGATCCCGGTTCTGGGGGCGTTCTTTACGAACGTCTATCCGTTTGAGTTCCTGATCATTGTGATCGCGTTCATCGCCTGGTATGTGCTCTACCGCACCCCGTTCGGACTCCGGCTCCGCGCCTGCGGAGACAATCCGGCGGCTGTGGATGCGGCGGGCGGAAATGTTGCGCAGATTCAGTTCATCGCCGTCATGGTGAGCGGCGCACTGTCCGGTCTTGCCGGTATGTGCTTTGCCTACTCCATCTCCGCGAAGTTCTCGAACGATATCTACATGGGCTACGGCTATCTTGCGATTGCGGGCTACATCTTCGGAAACTGGAACCTGCTTCCGTCACTGGGCGCCTGCCTGATTTTCGGCTTTGCCAGATCGTTCGGCTATCAGATGGTGCAGATTCTCGGCATGCCGAGCGCGTACTCGGATCTGGTCATGATCCTGCCCTATGTGGTGACGCTCCTGCTCCTGATCTTCCTCTCCAAGCACAATCAGGCACCGCGTGCGCTGGGAGAGACCTACGACAAGTCGAAACGGTGACTGCAGGATAACACCGCATGCCAAATCGCATGCAGGCGGCCGGTCTGCATGCGGTGTTATTCCGGGCGAAGGGATTCTGTGTGAAACGGATCCACAGATTGAATGCGGCTTCTTAGTGTGTTAAAATCGTGACAGTGTGTATAAAGGGCAAATGTACCTGATGCACACCGGCACGATTTTTTTATGTGATGGAATCCGGAGACGGCAGAGCGGGAGAGCGGAAGGCCGCCGGAGCCTGCGCAAGGTGCAGGAGCCCGGGTTTCGATATAGGTGAGATGGATGGAGGTAATGAAATGAGCGCATCGTTTGAAGACATCCTGGCACAGGTGAAGGAAATCCCCACCAAGAAGCTGTCGGTTGCGGCAGCGCAGGACCTTCCGGTTATGGAAGCGGTTTATGAGGCCCGGCAGAGAGGAATCGCAGAGCCGATTCTGGTTGGCGACGAGCCGAAGATCCGTGAGATCGCAGGACAGATCGGCTGGGATCTGGATAAGGACGGCATCCGCATCATCAACGAGCCCGATGTGGAGCAGGCAGCCCTGACCGCCGTGAAGCTGGTACATGACAAGGAAGCGGATATGTATATGAAGGGAGCACTGGAGTCGAAGACCTTCCTTCGCAGCGTTCTGAACAAGGAAGTCGGCCTTCGTACCGGCAAGATGCTCAGCCATGTCTGCGTATTCGAGATTCCCGGCATCAAACGTCTCCTGTTCCTGACCGATGTTGCGTTCTGTCCTTACCCGACCCTGGAGGAGAAGGAGCAGATCATCAACTATGTGGTGAAGGTCTGCAATGCCTGCGGCGTATACAACCCGAAGGTTGCTCCTCTTGCAGCCGTTGAGGTCGTCAATCCGAAGATGCCCGTTACCGTTGAGGCTGCCCAGCTGACCAAGTGGAATGAGGAAGGCCGCATCAAGAACTGCATCGTCGACGGACCTCTGTCCATGGACCTTGCCATTGACCCGGAAGCTGCCAAGCACAAGGCAGGTGCGGAGAAGCGCAAGATCGTCGGTGATGCCGATGTTCTTCTTTTCCCGGACATCCACGCAGGAAATCTCGTTTACAAGACCATTGTTCACACCATTCCGTTCAAGAACGCCTGCATCCTGATGGGCACGAAGGCACCGGCAATCCTGACCTCCCGCTCCGATTCCAAGGATACGAAGGTCAATTCGATCGCGGTCGCTGCCGTTGTGGCACATCACCTCGGTGAAGGTTTCTAAACGCCTCGGCGAAGTTTTCTATCAGGAAGGAGAAGGCTATGGCAATCAGAAGTTTGATCATCAATCCCGGTTCTACCTCAACCAAGATCGGTGTCTTCGACGATGAGACACAGATTCTGGACAAGACGCTGCGCCACACGACGGAAGAGATCGCACAGTTCCCGTCCATTTATGCGCAGAAGGATTTCAGAAAGCAGATCATTCTGGACGCACTGAAGGAAGAGAACATTGATCCGAAGACCTTCCAGGTGATCGTTGGCCGAGGCGGCCTGTTAAAGCCCATTCCGGGCGGCACGTATGCCGTCAGCGATGCGCTGCTGGCCGATCTGAAGAACCCGCCGCAGGGTGAGCATGCGTCGAACCTCGGCGGCATTCTGGCACGTGAGATCGGCGATGCACTGGGCGTTCCGTCCTACATCGTGGATCCCGTCGTTGTCGATGAGCTGGAGCCGGTGGCCAGAATTTCCGGTGTTCCGGAGATCAGCCGCGTGTCCATTTTCCATGCGCTGAACCAGAAGGCGATGGCAAGACGCTATGCAAAGGAAGTCGGCAAAAAGTACACCGATCTGAACCTGATCGTCGTTCACATGGGCGGCGGTGTTTCGGTCGGCGCACATCAGAACGGACGTGTCATCGATGTATTCAACGCGCTGGACGGCGACGGAGCGTTCTCTCCGGAGCGTGCGGGCGGCGTTCCGTCCGGAGCTCTGATTAAGATGTGCTATGAGAGCGGCCTGACCGAGAAGGAAATGCGCAGGAAGATCGTCGGAAACGGCGGCTTCAACGCATATCTGGGAACCAACGATGCCCGTGAGGTGGAGAAGAAGGTCAACGAGGGCGATGACAAGGCACGGCTCGTCCGCGACGCATTCGTTTATCAGATGTCCAAGAACATCGGCGCCATGGCGGCGGTTCTGAAGGGAAAGGTCGATGCCATCATCATGACCGGCGGCATTGCCTATGACAAGGAAATTACCAGACTGATCAGTGAGAGAGTATCGTTCATTGCACCGGTGAAGCTGTATCCCGGTGAAGACGAGCTGCTCGCGCTGGCACAGGGCGCACTCCGCGTCATGAACGGCGAGGAAGAAGCGCAGGAATACTAAAGGATTTGCATTGCCGCAGCAGGACTGCGGCAGAGGTTAAAGTTTGCAAGTGCCATATCGATGTTACTTGCAAACTGCAGCATCGGTGCTGACGCACCGGCTGCCGCATTCGGCAAAACCGCCTT
>DAIMKA010000026.1:0-14188 GCA_036721955.1 Lachnospiraceae bacterium
GAGAGGGAACGCCTCCGCTCCCCCTCCCCGGATTCTGTTGTCGTTTGTGATCAGGTGTGATCCGCGTCCGTCATCTCTTCCGGAACCGCATCCTTGGTCATCTCCGCGATGTGGTCACTGTATTCCTTCACGGTATCAGAGACCTCGTAGTTGTCATCGCCGAACAGGAACTGGTGCAGCCACTGGACATTGTCCGTCAGATCTCTCGGGATGACACAGTCACCCAGCGCTCCGCCGAGGTTCGCCTGAATCCGGGTGTCCTCCTGCGGGAAACCGTTCTGCATCGTGTCAATGCTGTCCTCCGCAATCATGTTGTATCCGGCAATTGCCTGTACATCGTTGATCAGATCGCTGACCTTATAGGAGGTATAGATCTCGTCCGACACCTTGTTGACAATATCCGTCAGCTGTCCGACATTGGCCGTTTTCGCCTTGTCCATGACCGCGTACAGAACCGCGCGCTGTCTCGCTGCGCGCTTGTAGTCCCAGCCTCTGGTATAACGGATGCGGCAGTACGCCGTCGCCTGCAGACCGTTTAAGGTCTGGCTGCCGGCCTGTGTCACCTCGGTATATCCATCCTTGCCGAGCTCCTTTGCCATGGTGGACTGATAATTGTTCAGGTGGGAAATCTCATCCTCCTGCACATCAATGGTCACCCCGCCGAGCGCATCCACCACATCCGTCAGGCCGCCGAAGCCGACCGTGACGAAATCCGTGATGTTCATATCCAGGTTCTGGTTGAGCATATTGATGGCCTGCTCTGCACCGCCCTTTGCGTAAGCCGCATTGCACTTGTTATAGGTGTCGTCGCCGAGATTCAGAAGCGTGTCACGGTAAACGGAAACCAGCTTCACATCTCCGGTATCCTCATTGATGGAGCAGATGATGATGGAATCGCTTCGCGTGTTCTGATCCAGCTCGCCGGTCGTGGAGTCAACGCCGAAGAAGGCGATGTTGCGGTATCCCTTCATCTCGCCCGATTCCGTGTTCTCCTTGACGACATCCGCGATATTGTTCTCAATCTCTTCCGTCGGCAGGTTGACACGCTCCACCTTGCCGATTCTGGTCACAAAGTAGAGAATCAGGAGGACAGCCGCAAGAACCACCAGTTCAATTACAATCAGAACAGTCCGGTTCTTCTTCCTCCCCCGGCCATGTCCGCCGCGGCCGTTTCCGGACGATCTTCCCGTTCTGCTGCCGGTGCTGCGGGTTCTGCCGCCGCGGCCGTACCCGTCATCATAACGGTCATCGCCATAGTCATCCTCGTATTCCTCGGAGTAGCGATCCTCCTCCGCATATTCGTCTTCTTCGTAATATCCGCCGCGGTCATCCTCCGCGTAGCCGTCACTGTACCGGCTGTCATACCGGTCATCGTCGTAGCCGCTCCCCTCATCATAACCGTACTCATCGTCGTAGGAGCCTGCTCCCTGGTTCTCATATCCGTCATCGTACCGATCATCATAGCGGTCGTCATAGCGGTCATCGTAACGGTCGTCATAACGATCGTCGTAATCATCATAGTCACGTCTGGACATGGTACCTTCCCCCGGTGAAATTCATAAAGACTTGAACTTTAGAATACTACACTTTCCCCGGCAGGACAAGCACTGTATTAGCCGGGCTAGGACAGTCGGTGACAGATCAATAGGCGTTCTTATTGATAAAGCCTTTGAATACCGTCAGGAACAGGATCCGGAAATCAAAACCGAGGCTCCAGTTCTCGATATAATAAATGTCATGCTCAATCCGCTTCCGGATGGAGGTGTCTCCCCGGTAGCCGTTGATCTGTGCCCAGCCGGTAATGCCGGGGCGGACCTGATGCTTTACCATGTAGCGCGGGATTTCCTCCCGGAACTTGTCCACGAACTGCGGTCGTTCCGGTCTCGGTCCGACAAGGCTCATTTTGCCTGCCAGCACATTGAAAAACTGCGGCATTTCATCAATGCTGGTGCGGCGCAGGAAGCTTCCGAACTTCGTGACGCGGTCGTCTCCGCGCGTCGTCCATCCCTTCTTCTCCTCTTCTGCCGTCTGCACCCGCATGGTGCGGAATTTATACATCGTGAACGGCTTCGAATGAAGGCCGATTCTTGTCTGCTTGTAAATGACCGGCCCCTTGCTGGTCAGCTTCGTTCCGACTGCCGCAAAGAGCATGACCGGGGAAAACAGAATGATGCAGAAAATCGAGCCGAAGATGTCCACCATCCGCTTTAACAGCGCGTTCCACGTATTGGTCAGAGGCACATACCGGATGTTGATGACAGGCAGACCCATCAGATCCTCCGTGTAAGGTCTCGACGGGAACAGTGAGCCGTAATCCGGAATGAACTTGGTGTGCACACCGGAACGCTCACACAGATCCACGATGTGCTCCAGATTGTCATAATCCTCCAGGGAAAGCGTGATGGCAATTTCGTCCATCTTGTTCTCCGGAAGGATGATTTCCAGATTGCCGAGCGCCCCCAGAACCTTGACTCCGCGATACATCGTTCCTCTCGGGACATGATCATCCAGAATGCCGTGCACGACATAACCCCACTGAGGGTTTGAGATAATGCGGTCCAGATAGGCCTCCGCCGATCGGGAATAACCGACGAGAATGACGTGCTTGAGATTGTTGCCTCTGCGCCGGATGAAATACAGGAACTTGCGCACCATCATCCGGTACAGGATGGTCAGTGCCGTATTGATGATATAGAACAGGAGAATCAGCGTTCTCGAGAAATCCACCACGCCGTCCACACTCGTAGAGAGCAGGAAGAAGCTGATCATCACCAGACCGATCCCGACCGTATTCGCTTTGATGATGCCCGCCACCTCCGTGCGGATCCGGGACGAGCGTTTGGACGAATACAGATTATAAATGCCGTAGAGCACAAGATATCCGGGTACAATAAAATACAGAGTCCTGAAATAGGTCTCTGCGGAAAGTGCGGTGACGCCGGGCGTGGATTCTGCAAGCGGCGTCAGGAATTTGATGGACCAGGCGAGCAGAAAGCTCACCACGACCACCAGCCCGTCCAGCACAATGTGCATGCGGTTGAAAAAAATCTGATTGTCTTTAATCATGTTGTCCGGTCACACGCTCCTCCCAATGGAAAGAGCGTGTATGATTTCTCCGGAGAAAATGCGGATCCGACCGCAGCCTCCGAAATCTGTACGCAAAAACAAGGGATCCCACTATGCGGAGCGTCTCCGAAACAGTCCCGCCAGGAGCTGTCCCTGGATGGAGAGATAATTCGGAAGATGTCTCCACTCGAACGGAATTTTTCTCCCCAGATACAGAGGAAGGATCTCCATCAGATTCCCCTCCTGCTCCGGAAGTCCTGCCTCCTGCGGAATCGGGCATTTTTTATACGGGATGTCATACTCCTTCATCACCGTATACTCTGCCGCGGACGCCTTCAGGAATTCTCCCCGCCGGATTCCGTCCCGGTAGGCTTCGCCCAGTCCCTTTTTGTCAAAATATGCCTTCTTGACCGCCGTTCCGAGCTTCCAGAGAGGCGCATTCAGCCAGTACTGGAGAAACGGCATGTTCTTGTATAAAAGCAGGGCATTGTTGCCTGCCGTCATAATTTCCTTGAATGCGCTGTATTTGCCGCCCGTCGTGGCGCTTCCCGCGTGATATACCACGGCGTCCGGCTCCAGGAAGCTTCGGTGCCCGAAAATCTGCGCGCGCCAGCCGATATCCAGATCCTCCAGATAGCAGTAATGCCGCTCGTCAAACCAGCCGATTTCATCAAACACGCTCATGCGGTAGAGCGCCGCTCCGGCACACGCCGCAAAAAGGGGACCTGCCGCCGCCCTCTCCCGCGATGCGTTCTTATGTCTTGCGAAGGCCCAGCCGAGAGCACTGTACAGATCGCCGTCGTCATCAATTCGTTCCGGCTCTTTCATGGAGAGCATCAGGGCCTGCACGGCAAAACAGGAGGGACGTTTCTCCATCGCCGCAAGAAGGCCAGCCAGGCACTCCCTGTCCACGCGGGTATCATTGTTCAGCAGCATCGCATACGGCGTTTTCACCAGGTGAAGCCCCGCATTGACCGCATGGCAGAAGCCGGTATTGGCCTTCAGCTTCAGAAGAACCGCCTCCGGGTACTGCTCCTCCACCAGCTCACAGGAGCCGTCCGAAGAGCCGTTGTCCACCACGATGATCTGCGGGACAAGACTTCCCTCCCGAATGGAATCAAGACATTCCTTCAGATAACCGGCTCCATTATAGTTCGGAATGACAACCGATATCAAATCAAAACGATTTCTGCTCATAGACTCTTGTCATCTCCGGATCCCAGACAACAAGATATCCCTGCTGCCGGACCTGACGGCAGAACTCCAGGCTCATTGCCTTCAGATCATCCGTGCGCTTCATCACATGACCCTCATAGGAGGCATTGAACACCGCCTGATAGAGCGGGCGGAGTTCATCCCGGATCTCCATGCAGCGCACATCCACCGCCGGTGCATCCTGCATGGTATCCGCGCGGTGCATGGGGCCGCTTTCCATCTCATGCATGCCGGCGAATTCCACCCGGCCGTTCTCATCCATCATGCCGCCGATGATGCGGCGGCGTTTGTTCAGAAGCTTTCCGCCCACAACACCGACCTCGGGCCGCTGCGCAAAGATATCCGGCCGGTAATTTACCCGGAAAAAGCCGTTGTGTCTCGACTCCGTCACCTCCGCGTCAATTCTGCAGGTGCGAAAATACTCCTTCAGGGCAGCCTTGCCTGCTTCATAGGCATAGTTCTTGCTCCCTGGATTTCCCGCCGTAGAAGCCGGGTGAGTCCTCCAGTGGTACAGGATCTTCGGAATATGCACGATCCCGGACCACGGTGCACGCAGAAGAAGGTCATAGTCCTGCGCCCCGTCGTACTCGGGTCTTAGACGGAGAGCCAGGAACAGCTCTCTCCTCATGACCAGAAGATGGCAGATATAATTGTTGCTCAGGAAATAATCCGGATTGAAATCCGGCTTGCGGTTCGGCTCAAAAAAGCTCTTCGCCGCAGAGTCGCATTTATCCTCATCGGAGTAAATGATCTCTGCGTGCGTCCGCTCAATCTTATGTGTCACCTCAAAGACCGCGTCCTCCGTCAGAAGATCGTCATAGTCAAGAAGCGCGACATATGCTCCGGAAGCCATTGCCGCAGCTGCATTCGTGTTCCGCGAAATGCCGCCGTTCTCCTTCAGCTCGCCGTAATGAATCCGGTCGTCGTGAAACGATGCCGCAATGTTGGCTGCGGCCTCCGTCCCGCCTCCGTCCGCGAGAATCACTTCCCAGTTGCCGTAGGTCTGTCTCTCCACCGATTCCAGCATCTCCCGGAGGAATCTGGGATCCGGACGGTACAGAGGAACCAGAAAGCTGATCTTCGGAAGGGTGTCGCCCTCCTTTACTCTCTTCTCCCACTGGCTCCGCTGTTCATTAAGACGCCCCAAGGCCGGTGCCTCATAGGTATATGAGGTACCGACCTTGTCATGAATCCGTTCCGCCGCGGCATAACAGGTGTCGCGGAGTCCGTTCCTGCGTGCATATTTGATTGTTTTATTCAGATCTGTCCAGAAAGCCATTCATTGTACCCGCAGGAGCTGCACGTCCCTCAGATATTCGCCTTCACCGCTTCCGTCAGCTCTTTCACCTTGGCATCGGCATCGGCAAGGCTGCTGCCCTTTACGCCCATATAGAACTTGATCTTCGGCTCGGTTCCGGAAGGTCTTGCGCAGCACCATGCATCCTGATCCAGTGCGAAGTACAGCACATTCGACTTCGGAAGGCCGGTCGTCCCTTCCTTTCCGGTTGCAAGCTCCAGCGTTTTTCCGGTCTCATAATCGCGGAATTCTTCTACCTTCCAGCTGCCGAACGTCTTCGGAGGATTCTTGCGGAGCTTCTCCATCAGCGCTTCAATCTGCGCCGCTCCGTCCATGCCCTTCATCGTGATGGCATACTGCGTTTCCTTGTAGAAGCCGTACTCCTCGTAAATCTTCTGCATCTGATCCCAGAGCGTCAGTCCCTGCTTCTTATAGAAGGCAGCGGCCTCGCACAGCATCATCACTGCAACCGGCGCATCCTTGTCGCGGGAGTGTGTTCCCGCAAGGCATCCGTAAGATTCCTCCAGACCGAAAACATAATTGTAGGAGTGCTCCTCTTCGAAGAGCCTGATCTGCTCGCCGATGTATTTGAAACCGGTCAGGCACTCCACATAGTGGCAGCCGTATTTCGTAGCAATGGCCTTCGCCAGATTGGTGGTCACAATGGTCGTCACGAATGCCGGCTTCTCCGGCATCGTGTGCGTCAGCGTTCTCTCGCGGAGGATGTACTCGCCGATCAGCATGCCGGACATATTGCCCGTAAAGCCGATGTACTCGCCGGTCTTGGTATCCTTGGCATAGATGCCGAGACGGTCTGCGTCCGGATCCGTTGCAAGAACAATATCCGCATTCTTTTCCTTTGCCAGCTTCAGCGCCAGCGTAAAGGCCTTCGGATCCTCCGGGTTCGGATAGTCCAGCGTGGTGAAATCCGGATCGGGATCCCTCTGCTCCGGAACCACATAGACATGCTTGAATCCGAGTTCTTTCAGGACTCTTGTCACCGGAACCAGTCCTGCCCCGTGGAACGGCGTATAGACGATGCGGATATCATCCGCCATTTCCTTAATGACCTCCGGATGAATGATCTGCTTCTTCAGTGCCTCCATGTAGGCATCATCGATTTCCTTTCCGAAGTATACGAGGAGGCCCTTCTCCTTCGCCTCTTCCTCCGGCATGGTCTTTACTTCATCGTAGCTGACAACTGCATTGACATCTGCAATGATTCCGGTGTCATGCGGCGGCGTCACCTGTGCGCCGTCCTCCCAGTAAACCTTGTATCCGTTGTACTCCGGCGGATTGTGGCTGGCTGTGATCTCTACGCCTGCCTGGCAGCCGAAATACCGGAGTGCAAAGGACTCCTCCGGAACCGGGCGAAGCGTATCGGACAGATAAGCCTTGATGCCGTTTGCGGCAAGGCAGAGAGCAGTTTCTCTGGCGAACTCCGGGCTCATGCGACGGCTGTCGTAGGAAATTGCCACGCCCTTCTTCGGATCTCCGTTCTTGTTGATGTAATTGGCAAGTCCCTGCGTTGCCTTGCGGACCGTATAAATATTCATGCGGTTGGTTCCGGCACCGATCACGCCGCGCAGTCCCCCCGTACCGAAAGCAAGATCCTTGTAAAAGCGGTCCTCCACTTCCTTCTCATCGTTGCGCACTGCCAGAAGCTCTTCCTTGGTTTTGTCGTCAAAATAAGGATCGCTCAGCCAGTAATTCAGTTGCTCCTTCACTCGTTCCAGCATGGATCTGCTCCTCCTTCATTATGCGGTGTCCGCTCCCTCTCCCCGGTTTCCCCACGGGACCGTTCCCGACCGGAATTCCGGGGACACGCAGAGCTGCCGCCGCTTTGCTTCTCTCCTAATCCTGTACCTTCAGGCTGTAATCACTGCGGTCCAGCGTAAAATTCGGATTGTAATACGGATCTCCCTTGTCCAGCATTTCCTTCCATTTCGTGCGGAAATGCTCCGATTCCTGATCATAGCGCTTCGCATTGGCCGAAGACGGATCTGCCACATCCGAGCCGCGGGAAGCCGACTCATAGTGATACAGCTCCGCAAACGGCGTAAAGACATTCAGATAGTTCTTCTCCCTGCACTTTAAGCAGAAATCCACATCGTTCAGAGAGACCGCAAAGGTCTCGTCCAGGCCTCCCACCTCATCGTAAATGCTCTTTTTCACCATGAGGCAGGCTCCGGTCACCGCCGACACATCCTGCGTGTAGCACAGCCGTCCCATGTAGCCGAGGTTCTCTCTGCGCTGCCGGTAATGCGTGTGTCCCGCCGTCCGGTGCGCTCCGAGTCCGATCACGATGCCGGCATGCTGGATGGTCTTGTCCGGATAATAGAGCTTCGCGCCGACGCAGGCGACATCCGGCCGCTGTGCATACATCAGAAGCTCCTCCATCCAGTTGACGGAAATCACTTCCGTGTCATTGTTCAGCAGAAGGACATATTCGCCCTTCGCCTGCGACACACCGAAGTTGTTTACTCTGGAGTAATTGAAGGTCTCTCCTTCCGCATAATCATATTCTACTACATGTACCCTGTCTTTGTACGGGCCGGATGTAACTTCGCGGTAATAACGCTTCGTCGCCTCTTCCGTGCTGCCGTTCTCCACGATGATGATCTCGTAATTCTCATACGTGGATTTCTCAAAAATGGAATTGAGGCACCGCTTCAGATCTTCGCTGTGATCCTTGTTCGCAATCACAATGGAAATCATCGGCTCGCCCTGAATCTCATACGTAATCTTGAAAATCGTCTCAAATGCGCGTGTGCTGGTGATCTTGAAGTTCTTGAAGCCATGGCGCCTTAAATGGTCCGCAACCGCTCCTTTGGCCGCCTCGATCGCGTATGTCTTCGCCGCGATGTTGCCCGCCGTGGATCCCGCGTGGCTCCTCCAGTAGTAGAGGAGCTTCGGCACATGCACAATATGGCGTGCCTTGTCCGTCAGGCGCAGAATCATGTCATGATCCTGCGAACCGTCGAATTCCGATCGGTACAGCTCCTCGCCCTCCAGAAGGGTGCGGTCAAAGCAGGACAGATGACAGATGTAGTTGTTCGCTCTCAAATTGTCAATCGCATAGTCCGGTTTGAAATGAATCGTCACAAAATGATTCAGATTGCTCTCCCGGAAGGTGGTCTCATCACAGTACAGATAGTCCGCGTTCTGTTCGTTGATGGCCTTGACATACCAGTACAGAACCGACGGGTGCAGGTAATCATCGTGGTCGAACGGCGCGATGTATTCTCCCTTTGCCATGGCGAGGCAGGCGTTTGTATTCTCTGAAATACCCCCGTTCTTCTCAAGCTTCCGGTAGCAGATCCTCTCCGAAAGCTCCCGGCTCCTTGCGCGGTACTCCTGCACCACCTCTCCCACATAGGCATGCTCTTCATCCGAGCCGTCCGCCAGACACAGCTGCCAGTTCCCGTAGGTCTGATTCAGCACGGAATCCATCATGTCCTTCAGATATTCCTTCGGCGTGTTGTAGAGAGGAACCAGGATGCTGAAAAGAATCTGGCGGGAAAACCCCGCTGCCTCCTGTGCCTCACGTTTTCTCTCCGCCTCATCCGGAAAGCTCGCCGTTCCGTATCCCTTCTCCGCCTGTTTCTCACGGATCTTATACCGAATCTTCTTTACGACCCCTTTGGCATCGCCCTGATTGCGGATCCGGTCCGCCTGGCGCTGCACGAAATGATATGCATCACGGGCGGGTTTGGATGCCTTCCAGATTTTATTATTTTTGATCCGGTCCAGCTTGAACTGCAGGTCATCCACCTGATCTTCCAGCTGGGCCACCCGGTCCGCCAGAAAAGCCGCCTTGGCCTTTTCCCTTTCAAACTGTTCCCGATAATCGTTCTGACTGTTCGTATTCTCTGCCATGTGCACCCTTCCTGCCGCCTCTGCTGGCGGAGGAGCCTTTCCGTGGAAATCATTTCGTAATCCCGTGCCGTCTCCGGCCGCGCCTCGGGTTCCTCACACTCCGTCTTTAATCATCCCCGGCCGGGATCTTCAGAAATACATCGGACCAGAATGCAATCCGCTGTCTTGACGTATTGTCCTTTGCCAGCATCCCGATCTGATATCTTCCCGGTTTCAGGGCATCCTTCCGGAAGGCCGTCATGAACCCGGTCAGCTCGTCATTCTTCTGGTCAGTCAGATGCTCCGCAATATCCGGGCGGTATACCCGCTCTGTTTCGATTTCCCAGACCGTCTGCGGATCGTCATCTCTGCGGAATAAAAGCTTTCTGTCGTAGACCGCGTTGTCCGCGTCGATGACAAACGCATAGCCCTTGACATAGTAACCGTCCTCTTCTTTGCTTTTGGCGTCCTTACGTCCCATCGGTCCGCAGAGCCAGATGGAAAGAGGACCCGCATATTCCACACCGAGCCGCAGCACGGGGTCTTCCCAGGCTTCCCTGATCCTGCCTTTTCTCTGCTGCATTTCCAGATAATGCGGATCCTGCAGAAGCGCATCCTCCGTCGCGATCTTGAACTCGGTCACCGCCGGATCCTGCTCCAGATACTGGTGATAATACGGATCCCGGCGGAAGAGATCCGGGTGACGGCTCAGGAGCCGTTCCTGTTCTCTGGAAAGGCGCAGCGCTTTCACTTTGTCTTCCCGGTCGTCTCCGCGCGAAAGGGATTCATGGTGATACAGGTACATATTGTTGCGGACCACATTGTAATAGCCTTTTTCGAACACCTTCAGGCAAAGGTCAATATCATTAAAGGCAACCGCAAAATTCTCCGCATCGAATCCGCCCACTTCCCGGAACAGCTCGCTTCGGATCATCAGGCAGGCTCCGGTCACGGCAATCACATTGCGGACGCCCTTGTTGAAACCGAAGTAATGCTCTTCCTTGTTGCTGCAGTACTGCAGCTTGTGGATCGGTCCCACCTTCACATTCACCACGCCCGCATGCTGAATGATGTCCGAATTGGGATACAGCAGCTTCATGCCGACGCAGCCGACATAGGGGAGCTTCGCCTTCTCCGAGAGATAGGACAGCCAGCTCGGCCGTGCAATTTCAATGTCATCGTTCAGAAACAGAAGGAGCTCTCCGTTTGCCTCGGAAGCACCGAGATTACACATCGCCGAGAAATTAAACTCCATCGGCTGATAAATCAGGCTCGCGCTTCCGGTCTCATTGTGCTCTTCGAGCAGTTTTTCCACCTTTGCCTTGTTCTCCGGAGAGCTGCCGTTGTCCACCACAATGATTTCATAAGGTGAGTTGTCCGTGTATTTCTCGATGGAATGGATGCACCGGCCCAGAATTTCCGGATTGTCCTTGCTCGGAATGATGATGCTGATCAGGCGCTTCTCCGCCGATTCACTGGAATAACGGCCGGTCAGAGAATCCTTGATCAGATTGCTGTCCCACGGTCTTCCCTTGCGGTATGCGTGAAACAGGATTTCCGGAATATGCCCGATCGGAAAGCGGTTGTTTTTTCTCCTCGTGAAGCCGCCGTCCGCCTGCGCAATCTTCAGGCAGAGCTTGTCATAAATCCAGGAGCGCATGCCGTCATCCAGATCGTTCTTCCTCGCGTTGGCCTCTTCCTCGGAGTCCTCCTTCGTCTTCGAGCGGGATTCATAGTCCGACGCCTTCCGTTCTCCGGGATTGATCAGATACAGCTCCGAGGAACGGATGGCAAAGACACTGCCGAAATAAAATGTCGAAAGAAACGTGTCCGGCGCCCAGTCGGATTTCAGCCATGCATCCTTGAGCTGCGACTTCTCCGCAAGGCGATCCTCGTCGCCGTACACCAGATTGATGTCCGGATTGGCCGCAAAATAATCACAGATCATCTTCTCCGCGTAATCCGTCAGCGTTCCCTCGTCATCGCAGCAGATAATCACGTCCGGAAATTTTGCTCCGGAGAGAAGGTAGTTGCGAAGATGCGAATAGCGAACCACCTCCCGTGAGAGCTTCTCTCCTGCGGAATGGTCCTCGGCATTCATTCTCTTGTCCAGCTCGAACTTATGCAGGCGGTACCAGTTGGTATAGCTGTCCACCTTGTCCAGAAGCTCTTTCTCATAACGCTCATCCTGTACCTGTACCAGATGATGCTTGATCTGTTCTCTCAGCATGTATCCTGACTCCTTATCCGCGCTCTTCCATGGCCTTAGCCATTGTGGAGGGAAGGCCCACCATCTGAAGCGTCAGCTCCAGATCAAAGTCCTCTCCCTCCGGAATCCCGGCTTTTTTACGCAATTTTTTCAGATCCCATTCCAGAGAAGGATCCATGGTCGTATAGATGATGCTGCCATTGGTATACCTGCGCCCGTTGGCACGTGCCAGACGGCTGATGGTTTTCCGGTCCGCATCACCCGCGTGTGCCTGCCGGATCATCACCATGCAGGGACAGATTGCAGGATCCACCCGCAGTGCTCTGGCCTCCATGGGAACCGAAACCGTGAAGGTCACCAGGCCTTCTTCTTCATAATGCTCACTGACCCAGTAGGATTCCTCTTCCGAAAATCCCCGGCCGGTATCGAAGTAAACCTGAATGGAGGTCAGACTCCGCTCCTCTTCCTCGCGGGCCTTCTGCAGAACCTCCTGCGCCGCTTCCTTCTCTTCTTCCGTCTGAAGCTCGGCGGGTTTGATCACCTTCGTCCCCATCTGCGCCCGCAGTTCTCCCAGCGAAATGACACCCCCGGTCACCTGGTTCTGAAAGTTCTGCTCCTCCATGGCCAGACGGTTGGCATCCTTCTCCGGCACGCCGATTGTCTTTAACAGCCGCTCGCTTCCAATCAGCTCCTCACAGCGTGCACTCCTCTTCTCATCTTCCAGATAGTAAACAAGAAGAGAGCGGAACAACAGCTCCTCTACCGGAATGCTCCGCGGCACAGCCCACTCATAGTCAATGGCCGTCCAGGTTTCTCCCTCCACCAGAAGATTGGAAAACGTCATGTCATAATCCGAAATCTGTCGGAGACTTCCCTGTCCCACTCTCTCCCGATATTCATTCAAAAGCGCAAGGAACCGCTCTCCGTCCCCTCTCTGCAGGCTTTCATCCAGAAGGCTTTCCAGCGGCCTGCCTGAAACAAACGGAAACTCCACACCGCCGTCCGCGGTCAGCACACAGGGGGCAATGCGCAGCGTCCTCGGCATCCGCGTCTCCTGTGCATCATTGTCCTCCTTCTTCCGGTTCATCTCCGGGAGTTTCGGGTGTCCCTCCCCGGTCCTGCCGGTCACCGCGTATCTTGCCGCCAGCTGCGCCGCGCTGTCCGCCATGCGCAGGACATGCTCTCCGGCCTCCCTCGTCTGCGGATACTTGCGAACCCTTCCGCCGACCAGATCCAGCTCCGTGCGGATCCGGTACTCCGGTGCGCGGTCATTGGAAAACTTGCAGTAGTCCACCGGAAGTGCCGGTCCCACCACAACCTCAAAGGAATTGGCGAACATCGGGTACAGCCCGTCCCGTGTAATTCCCTGATAGGCCTTTTTCTCATCGAAAAGGAGGAGACGATCGCGGTCAAAATTGCGGATGTTCTCGTTCAGCTCCCCTGCCTCCGGGAGCCTGCGGTCCGAATACAGGACCGATGTAAACTTATAATCCGGGTACGGATAATAAAAGGAATACTCCGTGGCGCCGTTCTGCAGAAGAAGGCTCTCCAGCGCCGGCCTCGTGAAGGTCTTCGCCGGCTCGTTTTCACCGGAATAGGATTCGATTCCGCCGAAGAAGCGGCCGGAATGATCTTCCGCACAGCCTGCCCAGTATTTCAGTCCCAGGCGGTTCTCAATGGCAATCACCACACGACCGCCCGGTTTCAGATGGGAGAAAACCGTCCTGAGCTCTTCCCCGAACGGATCGCCCGAGTGCAGATAGCTCTCTGCATACTCCAATACGCCGATCAGAAAAACATAATCATAATCCCTGTCGAGCTCCGGCTCTACATCCTCGAAATTGCCGACATGAATGGTCAGATTCCCGTAGTCTCTGTGGCGATACGCATTGATCAGCGACCGTTTTCTGGACAGATCCACGCAGTCCACCTGTCCGCAGCGGCTCGTCAGAACGCCGGTAATCGCTCCCGGTCCCGCTCCGATTTCCAGAACTTTTTCGTTCCCTTCAAACGGAATCCATCCGACAATATTGCCGCGGATGGAAGAGAGATGATAGAGCGTCGGCCAGTCCTTCGCCTCCCGGATGATGGCATCGAATTCCTCTTCCGGGTGATTCTTCGCAATTTCCAGAATCCGGTCCTCTACCTCTCCATCGCAATACAGATCCTCTCCCGGATAATGAGACAGATCCAGGATAACGCTCCCGATTTGTTCTCTTCTCGTCTCTTCTGCCATAACTCCCTGCCTTGCCGAAAAACTACTGCATTCTGCCATCCGTCACCTGAATGGTGGAATTCATATCATAATAGCCCACCGTATTCTTATCGGACACCACGGTCATGTTCATCACATCATACAGGCGATGGTATACGGTGAAATTCTCACCCTCATAGCCGGTCACGCCGAGGGAAAGGAGATATTCTCCCCCTTGCAGATCCACCCGCTGCCGGAAGGAAATCGTTTTCACCTGCCCCTTCGCAACCGGTTCCAGGAAGGCCTTTTCGAACATGGTGTTGGTCCCCGTGATTTCCACGCCGTATTT
>DAIMKA010000027.1:0-694 GCA_036721955.1 Lachnospiraceae bacterium
CAGATTCTCCAGAACAACCTTCAGCTTGTCATTCCCGAGAGCCTTGCGGAAGGTCTTCTCCAGTTCCTTCCCCTGCTCTTCCAGAGCCTTGGCGTCCTTCTTGCTGGTGCGGCCCTTCAGGACCTCATCCACACCGGCATCGATGCGGGCGAAATGAATGCCCTCGTTCTTCATCTCCAGCTGCTGGATAAACGGAGAGTCAATGTTGGAATTCAGAATGAAGGCCTGCAGCTTGTGCTCGCGGAACATCCGGATGTACTGTCCCTGCTGCTGCTCATTCGTCACGTAGTAAATCGTGCGTTCCTTCTTCTCGTCCTTTGCGTCCTTGCTTTCTGCCTTCTCGTCCTTCTTGTCGTCAACGACCTCGGCTTCCACCTTGTTGCCGTTCTCGTCCACGGCGGTATCCTTCTTCTCATCCGGATCCGTCTTGTTGACCTCCAGGGCCTCCGGCAGCGTCAGGTACTTGCCGTCCAGATCCTTGAACAGGATGTAGTCGGTCATCTTCTCACAGAACTTGTCGTCCTTGAGGCACCCGTACTTGATGAACGGACTGATGTCATCCCAGTACTTGTCGTAGTTGTCCTTGTCCGTCTTGCACATTCCGGCAAGCTTGTCGGCAACCTTCTTCGTGATGTAATCCGAGATCTTCTTCGCAAAGCCGTCGTTCTGCAGCGCGCTTCTGGAGACGTTCAGC
>DAIMKA010000027.1:818-14106 GCA_036721955.1 Lachnospiraceae bacterium
AATCCATGTTCAGATGAATCCAGAACAACGGCTCCTTGTAGTCGTTGAAGAGCTTGCGGTAGAACTCCTTGTACTCCTCATCCGTGCAGTCCTTCGGATTCTTCATCCAAAGAGGCGACGGGTCATTGACCAGCTCCGGGCGCTTGCGGATCTTCAGCTTTTTCTCTTCGGGCTTTTCTTCCTTCTTATCCTCTGCAGCCTTCTCCTTCTCTGCGCCTTCGTCCTTCTTCTCTTCCTTCTTCGGCTCGATGACCTCAATGACGACATCGTCCGGACGGCGCTCGGATTCCTTGATGGTCTCCGTTTCCTTGGTGTCCTTCACGGACAGATAGATCTCGGTCGGCATGTAGCCGCAGTACTTGTCAATGACTTCGCGGGCACGATAGTAATTCGCGAACTCCACGCAGTCCTCGGACAGGTGAAGCGTCACGGTGGTTCCTACGGTCGTCTTCGAGCTGTCCTCCATGGAGAACTCACTGCCGCCGTCGCATTCCCAGTGAACTGCCCGGGCATCCTTCTGATAAGAGAGCGTGTCGATGGTCACCAGATCGGAAACCATGAACGCCGAATAGAAGCCCAGTCCGAAATGACCGATGATCTGGTCATTGTTCGCCTTGTCCTTGTACTTGTTCATGAAGGCTTCCGCACCGGAGAAAGCAATATTGTTGATGTATTCCTTCACTTCATCGGCGGTCATGCCGAGTCCGTTATCCGTGATCTGGATGGTCTTCGCCTCCGGATCCAGAACCACGTCAATTCTTGCCTTCCATCCCTCCGGAAGTTCTGTCTCGCCCATCATTTCGAGCTTCTTGAGCTTCGTAATCGCATCACAGCCGTTGGAAATCAGCTCACGATAGAAAATATCATGATCACTGTACAGCCACTTCTTGATAATCGGGAACATGTTCTCGCTGTTGATGGATAACTGTCCTTTTTCTGCCATAATTCTCATTCCTTTCTGACAGACCGCCCGGATTCCGTTTCGCATCCCTCCGGAACCCTGTTAAAATACGTTCCGCTCTCCCGCAGCCCGGTTTTACGGCTTCCGATAAGCCCGCTCACCTGGGAAAAAGAGCTGTTCTCGCGGTCATTTTTCTCATAAATCTCAGTCTAGCCTCTGCCCCTTTCAAAGTCAATAAAAAATTAGCACTCAATACAGATGAGTGCTAACAATGTCCTGAAAATCCTTTATTTTCAACGTTTTTGAAATTCTTAAAAGTTTGTTAACTGTTCAGCTTTCTCCCGCGCAGATCCGGAAGAAGCTGTCCGTCGTCACCTCCGGATCCTCGCAGAGCGCAATCTTATTCCAGCGCTCCTCATTCAGCTGGCAGTCCAGCTCCGAGGCATAGGAATCATACGCCTTTTCGTATGCTTCCTGAATCCTCTTCTGCAGAATTGCCTCCTTGTTGGCCTGGAGCTGTGACTCGTCCGAGGTCGCAATCGGCTTGATGATCCGGTAACCGTCCTGCGTCTCAATCACATCGGAGATGGTTCCGACCGGCTGGTTGAACGCCGCCTGTTCGAAGGCACTGTCCACCTCGCCCTTCCCGATGGTGTAGGTGCTGACCGAATCTTCGTTGTATTTTGCGATGTAGGTATCAAACGTAATGCCGAGAAGGTTGTCCATTCCGTTTTGAATCTCGTCCCGGATGGACTGTGCCCTGGCCTTTGCCTCTGCCTTCTGGCTGTCGTTATACTCCGTCCTGCTGCCGTCCTCGTTCTCCGTGTAGGTCTTGATCAGAATGCTCTGCACCGTCACGGTTCTCGCCTCGTCGTCACTGACCTCGTCCGGGACATCCGCGACCATCTGCTGTGCCATTTTCGCCGCGAGCCGGTACTCCTCCAGCATTTCCGCGGCGTCACTCTCGGAAATCCCGAGATACTTCTTCTCCGCGTCCGAAAGAGAATTCATGTACTGATCCGCGGACTGCCGCGCATCGGAGGCTTCCGTCTCCTCCAGCGTCACGCCTTCCCCGGAGGCGATCTGATTCAGCGCCTTGACCTTCACGAGGCGCTCCAGCGCGTTTTCCTTCAGGGAGTCTCCCACTGTCTCGTTTCCGGAGCGGGAGAAGACATCCTCCCCGTAATCCTCCTTGTACTGATTCTCCATCGTGGTGAGATATACGCGCATTTCCCGGCAGGAGCCGCTCTGGTCCCCGACGGTAAAAAGCTCATCCCGGTCCAGTCCCGTCACGAAGACGACCTTCCCGCAGCCGCTCGTCAGGGTCATGACCGCGGCGGCAAGAAGGGCAGGGAGAGCTGCTCTTCTCCGATGGGACTTCTTTTCTTGTTGGGACTTTTTTTCTTGTTCTTTTCTTTTCTTACTCATTCCGATTCTGTCTGCCGGTTACAAATGAAGAACCGGCATGCATGGATTTTATTGTGCTCTTCCGGTCATATCCGCCGGCATGTACGGATTTCACGGTGCTTTCCTGCCGCAGGCAGATTCACCATGGGAACCGGTATCCGACGTTTACTGTTTTTTCACGCGCTCGTACTTCACGAATGTATAGGGGATGTCAAAATACGTCTGCTCTTCCCCTTCCATTGTCATCTTCCACTCCGGATCCTTATCCAGATTCGGGAAAAAGGCATCCGCATCATACGCGTAATCAATCATGGTCACGTGCACCGTATCGCAGTATGGCAGGAGCTCCTTGTAAACCGAAGCTCCTCCGATCACCATGAGATTCTCCGGATCCTCGTCCTTCAGAAGCTCCATGAGCTCCTCCACGCTGTGCACCACCTCCGCGTTCCGGACCGAATACCCCGGATTCCGGGACAGAATCACGTTCCGCCTCTGGTCAAGGGGCTGCGCCATCGGGAAGGTCTCCAGTGTCTTTCTTCCGTAAATGATGGTTTTCCCCTTCGTCTCCTGCCGGAACATCTTGTGGTCATTCGGAATGCTGACCAGAAGGCTTCCCTTATATCCGATTCCCCAGTTGCGGTCTACCGCTACAATTGCCTGCATATGCTCTCCTTCCTATTCTCAGCACGTAGCTCTCCTCTGCTTTCCAGCACTCACATCTCGCCTTCGCATACGCTCCGGCTCGATGTGCGCGGACGAGAGGCGCTTCGCGCCTTGTCCGCCCCGGGATAAAAGCCGGATTCGTCCAGGCAGGCAAGCCTGCCTGAACCGTCTCCGTCTTTTATCCCGGGGTGCTGTATGAAATCAGATGGCGATCGGGATATTCTTAATCTGATCGCCTGCCACCTGATAATTCTCCAGCTTCACATCGTCCCGCGTGAACTGATAAAAGTCGTGAATGTCAGGATTGATCCAGACCTTCGGCGCGGGCTGCGGCGTTCGCGACATCAGCTCTTTTACCGCGTCCACGTGGCGGTCATAGATGTGTGCATCCGCGACCACATGTACGAACTCACCCGCCTCCATGTCACAGGTCTGTGCGAGCAGGGCCAGGAGGCACGCGTACTGCCACTCGTTCCACGCAAAGGCCGCCAGAATATCCTGGGAGCGCTGATTCAGAATGCCGTTCAGGGTCAGCTTCTCATGCCCCGGCTTCTGGATCACGTTGAAGGTCATGCTGTAGGCACAGGGATGCAGATTCATGGCATGCAGATCGCTGAATGTATAGATGCTCGTCAGGATTCTGCGCGAGAACGGATTGTTCTTCAGATCGTAGATCACGCGGTCCACCTGGTCCATGTACCAGGCGCCGTCCGGTCCCTTCAGTGCATGCGCCTTTTTGATCTCTTCGGTCTCCGGCACCAGGATGTCCGTCACCACATCCGTTTCCGGGATGGCATCCGCAAACGCATCCCCGAACGCGTGGCGGATTCCCTCCTCATTGATGTCGTAGTAGCGGTTTTTCACGGCCATCTGATAGCCGTATGCCTTGCCGATGGTTCCGTTCTCATCCGCCCACTCGTCCCAGACGCCGGAATGCAGCTCGGCAATCTTATTGGACTTCTGCTGCCAGATCCAGAGAAGCTCGTCCAGTGCACTCTTGACCGGTGTCCTGCGCAGGGTCAGAACCGGGAATTCCTTCTGAAGGTCATATCTTGTCACCACGCCGAAGGTCTTGATGGTATAGGCCGGCGTTCCGTCCGGCCAGTGCGGACGGACCTTCTGCCCCTCCGTTGTCGTTCCGTTCTCCAGAATGTCACTGCACATCCGGATAAAATTCTCGTCAATCAGTGCCATGTATGCAAACCTCCTGTTCCTGTAACCGTTCCGCACCTGCTGATTTCAAGAAGGAATCGGCCGTCTGCGGACAGCGTTACGGTTTTATTTTTCTTTATCAATCTGATATTTCCGGCACAGGTCATTCAGCTCCTTCGTAAAGGCCTCCAGCTCCCGGTTCGGGAGCCCCTGTGCCTTGTCAATGACGCCGTCCAGGCGCCTTGCGGCAATCTTCAGCTTCGTGAAGGAATCGGATGCCGTGCGCACCGCGGACCTCTGCGTCCCTGCCACCGGCACCGGCTTCGCAATCCGGATAAACTCTCCGGCAATCAGGTCGTACTTCGTTCCGGAATACGGTGCCATGGCCTTTTGTCCGTGCTCCTTTTCCAGGCACTCCGCAAAGGCGGTCGCGGTCTCATCATCTCCGTGGACGACGAAGACCTGGCGCGGCGCTTTCTCAAACGCCGAAATCCATTCCAGGAGCCCGTCCTTGTCGGCGTGACCGGACAGACCGTCCATCCGCACCACCTGCGCCTTCACCTCATACTCTTCCCCGAAGAGTTTGATTTTCTCCGCGCCGTCCAGAAGCCTTCTTCCGAGCGTTCCCTCCGCCTGATAGCCGACGAACAGGATCGTGGACTTCGGATTTCCGATGTTGTGCTTGATGTGGTGTTTGATCCGTCCCGCGTCGCACATGCCGGACGCGCTCAGGATCACCTTCGGCACGCGGTCATCGTTGATCGCCATGGATTCCTCCGTCGTAATCGAGAGATGAAGATTCGGGAAGGACAGAGGATTGACACCCTGCTCCAGAAGGGCTCTTGCCTCCTCGTCGTAGCACTCCTTCTCATTGTCCTCGAAAATCCCGGTGGCCTCCACCGCCATCGGGGAGTCCACATAGACCGGAAAATCCCCGCAGCCCGGTGCCAGTCCCAGCTCCTTGATCTGCCGGATGAAATACAGCATCACCTGCGTCCGTCCCACCGCAAAGGCCGGGATCACGACATTTCCGCCGCGCCCGATCGTATTGCGGATGACCTCGGCAAGCTGCTCCACATGGTCGCGCTTTACCTTCTCATGGAGCCTCGTTCCATAGGTGGACTCCATCACGACGTAATCCGCTTCCTTCGTCGGAACCGGATCCCGAAGAAGCGGCTGATTCTTGTTCCCGATGTCTCCGGAAAAAACAATCTTACGCTTTTCTCCGCGCTCTGTCAGCCACAGCTCGATGCTGGCCGACCCGAGAAGGTGTCCCACATCCGTGAAGCGGAAGGTCACCTCATCGCACAGCGGAATGGTTTCGCCATAGGCATAGGCCTCGAACAGGCGCAGAACATTCATGGTATCCTGCATGGTATACACCGGCTCCACGCGTTCGGAAGAACCTTTTTTCCCGGCCTTTCGGTTGCGGTATTCCGCCTCCTGGGACTGAATGTGTGCACTGTCGCGCAGCATCACGTCGGAGAGCTCCTTCGTCGCCGCCGTGCAGAGGATCCTGCCGCGGAATCCGTCCGCGTAGAGCTTCGGCAGCATTCCCGTATGGTCAATGTGCGCATGAGTCAGAAAAACAAAATCAATGTTCTCCGGCTTCACCGGGAGCGGCACGTTCTCGAACACATTTTTCCCCTGCTCCATGCCGTAGTCCACCAGAATGTTCTTGTCCCCGACATGCAGATAATGACAGCTCCCCGTCACTTCATGATCTGCACCGACAAATATCAGTTCCATAAGGCCCCTCCTTCCTGTATGCGATCACGGTATCCCGCATTTGCAGCTGCTGCGCGCAGGGCGGTTTTACGGGCACTGACCGCTTACGGACATATCTTTTTTCTCAATATCCCCACAAAATTCTGCGGATTCCCCAGAGAATCAGAAGATGCAGCGGATAGAACAGATAGAAGAAGTATTTCTCCCGCCGCTTCCCCGAACGGCTCATTCCTTCCGTTCCCCTTGTCCCGTCATACCGGTACAAAAGAAGGCATCCCGGAAGTGCAAACCACTCGTGCGCATCCCCGCAGCCAAGCCACAGGAAAAGGGCTGCGGGCGCAAGCTTCGGCATCCCGTGCAGGAGATACAAAAGGAGCACCGCGGTCACTCCCATTCCTCCGTAATCCATCCGCAGAGTCTCTGCCAGCCACCAGGCTCCCGCCACTGCGGCAATGGCTCCCGCCGCGCGAAAAAGTCCACCGGCTCCCGCAAGGCCTCCCCGCTCCGGCTTCAGCAGGAAATCCACCAGTCCGATCAGAAGAAGGCCCAGCGAGAGCGTTGCCATCGTATTCAGGCTGACGGGAAGCTCTTCTCCGACCGGTCCCGCATTGTTCATCAGCATGAAGGGCAGCTGCGACAGCGCCGAAACTCCGGCGAGCCTTGCAAAATACCTTCCCCGGCTCCTCGTGTGAAAAAATCCCTCCGCAATGCAGAACGCGAAGATCGGAAACGCCTGCCGTCCGACCGCCCGCATCACCCGGTCCGTGTAATACAAAGCGTCCGACGAGCCTGCCAGCATCACGCCGGTTCCGGCATCCAGCGTCCTCTCCAGAAAAATCACCGCCGCGTGGTCCACGAGCATTGTAAGAACCGCCAGCCTCTTCAGCCACGTCTCGCTCAGCGTCCGCCGGATTCCCCGGAGCCCGCGGCTGTTTTCCTCTTCCTTCCGATTCATCCGGCTGCTGCTTTCTGTCACAAATTCCTTCCGCCTTTTCCTCTCTTCTTTCCGTACCTCTATTATAAGCGAAACCGCCGGAGAAAAGCAGGACTCTTTCTCCGGCGCGCCTTTCTATGTTACACTCTGTTCACAAAGCGCCGCGGATCCTGCGGCAGAAGCCTCCGGCTGGAAGGCGGTATCTTCCCGTTTCCGGTACTTCTCTCCCGGCATCCCCGGCGGCAAAACTACAACATCGGTGCTGACGCATTCGACAAAACCGCATTTACGGATTTTGCCTCAGCGAGGTATAAAATGGCGAATTTACAGGACTATGTGACATGGCGCGGCGATCTTACCTTCGCCGAGCGGCCGTTGACCGAATTGGACAATCTGGTTTTATGCCAGCTTTCCTACATTGATATGAGCAGCGTTTTCCCCGCAGGAGAGATCATCGCCCTCCGGGACGTCATCCAGGCTCTCCTGGACCGCGGGGACATTCGTACTCTTGTCGCGGACGGCGAGGAGAAGCATGACGAATACATGGAGTTTGCCCGCGCTGCAGCGGCCTCGAAGCGCTTCGGAAGTCTTCTGATGTCCGACTACGAGGACATTCTGGACGCCCGGCAGCAGATCCAGTTCTCAGCGGTGACCTTCCGCATTTCCCGCGACACCGCCTTCATCGCTTTCCGCGGGACAGATGATTCCCTGGTCGGCTGGAAGGAGGACTTCATGCTCTCCTTCGAGAAAATCCCCGCACAGGAGCAGGCTCTTTCCTATCTGAAAAGGGTCATGAGGCCGGACATGAAATATTATATCGGCGGCCACTCCAAGGGAGCCAACCTCGCTCTTTATGCGTCCTGCCTCCTGCCGGAAGACCTTTTTGCAAACGTCCTGCACGTCTATGTCAACGACGGCCCGGGCCTCTGCTCCGATGTTCTGGATACCTCCGTCATCGCAAGGATTGATCCGATCACGACGAAGATCGTCCCGGAATATGATGTCATCGGCAAAATTTTCGAAATGCCCATTTCCGACAACCGCATTGTCCGCAGCAGTGCAAAGGGCATTCTCCAGCACGGGATTCTCACCTGGCAGCTGAAGGGTGCGGAGCTCGATCTCGTCCCCTCCAATGCACCGGGGAGCCTCTGGATCGGTCAGGTTCTCGATCAGTGGATCGGCGGTGTCTCCAACGTAGAGGACCGGCGGACCTTCATTGACGATCTGTTCGGCACCATCGGAGCAGGCGGCATCACCAACTTCAACGAGCTCTCCGGCATCGGCCCCGAGGGCTTCGAGAAGATGCTGGGGACCGTCTCCCACATCAGTCCCGTCACGCTCGATGTCGCAAGGGCCCTTCCCATCGCGGCCGTGACCGGGCAGAAAACCGAAGACACCTGGTCTTACCGGCTCCTGAACCTTCTGAAAACTTCGGTTCTTACGAGAGCGCTTCTTCTCATCGGATCCGGCCTCTGCGCCATTCTGATTCCGAACGAGCTGCTGCCGCTCACGGTCGCCATCGGCATGACCGCTTTCGTCGGCTTCGAGGTGTATTACACGTTCCGCCGCTTTCATGAGCTGCACTGGGACCTCAAGGCGATGCAGACCCAGACCTTCATCGCTCTCACAAGCGTTGCGGTCTATCTGATGATCCTCATCAAGGACGGAGCTTTGATGCTGCTCTCCAACGTCATCTTCGGCATTCTCTTCCTCCTGATGGCGTACCACATCGCAGACCGCATCAAGGGGCAGAAGAGCCATACCTTCCACTGGCGCTGGAGCATCGCGGAGGCGGTTTTCCTCGCGCTGATGGGCGTCTTCATTCTGACGGCTCCGAGCGGTGTCATCGGGACCTTTACCTTCAGCACCGGCATCGTCTGTCTCGCGGACGGCATCCTGCACCTTGTGGACGCCGCGCAGCAGTTCCGCCGCAGGAAGAAGAGCTGATCTCTTCTTCGTTTTCTGCTTTCCCGTTCTGATTGCATTTTGCCCGCACCGCTTATCCGGAACGATCGAAAAGGTTCATTTCCCGTGATACAGGCTGTAGCGCAGCCGTCGCCTTGCGCGCGGGCCGCTCCGGTTCCCTTCCTGCAGCACCTTTTCCAGAAACGAGGTCACTGTCCGCTCCTCATAAATCTCCAGTGGGACTGCGCCGTAAACGGACTTCTCCAGAAGCCTGCAGGTCCGCAGGTACTCGCCGCGGCGGATCCCGGGAAAGCGCTCCGACAGCTCCCGGTCCGTCTCCTCCGTGTTCCAGCCAAGCGCCGTCTCGAATCCGAGCTCTCTCAATATCCGCTCGAGCTTCCCGGCATAGAGCGCCGCCCGTTCCCCGGGGGATGCCTTTCTCAGTGCCCGCCTCTCCCGCAGAATCAGCACCGTCCTTCGCACCTCTGCAGTGACATGGAAGACCGTCGCCAGAATGACGGCAAGGGCCAGAAGCCCCAGGAAAATCAGGGAGGTCTGATACACAATCCGCGTGACGGTCTCCTTCCTGCTCCCGGCGCCCTCCTGTTCCTCCGCCATCTCATCGGCGCCGAAGATGCTGTCCTCCAGAGCCGCGGTCTTCCTCACCGCGCCCGGATGGATGACCATCTGCTGCAGAACCGCCGCATCATAGTAATATCCCGGCGTCACATCGACGGGAAGCCAGCCGATGCCGTCAAAATAGACCTCCGCCCACGCATGGGCATTTTCCCCCGTCACTTCTGCGGACGGCTTCTCCTTTGTTGTTTTCTCCAGAAGATCGGCCGGAAGATAATACCCTTCGGCATATCTGGCCGGAATGCCGTGTGCGCGCAGGGCGAGAACCGCCGCAGAGGCATAAAGGGCCGAGTTTCCGGTTCTCTCCTTCGTCAGGAACCAGCGGACCGCATTCTCTCCCTCCGGAATCCGGTCCCCGGAATCCCAGGAAGCGTCATAGGACGTGCCCACCGCGAGACACTTTCGGACCTGCGTCACCGCGCTGTAGATTCCGTCGCTCTCCGAATCATAGTCCTTCCAGAAATATGCCTGCAGAAGCGGCCCGAGGCCATCCTCCACCTGAGTGTATTCCTCATAGACGAAGCGCCGGTAAACCTCTTCCGCCCGGCAATAGGCCTCCTGCTCCGGCGTCTGCGGTGAAAGAACCCAGTCCTTTGCCACCGTCAGTTCCGAGGGAAGCGCCTGCGAATATTCCCGCTCCGCGTACTGTCGTTTTCCGAAAAGGCCGCGGCTCCGGAGATCCAGATCCTCATTTCTCTTCGCGGCTCCATTGAGAATTTCCTTCAGCGCAGAGGGCGCATAAAAATGCCTTCTCGTTGCCTTCTGCACCCGGATGTCCAGACTGTTTTCCTCCGGCCTGTCTTCCTCTGCGCACAGCTGATAATACGCCGCAGGCTGTGTCTGCGGATCAAACGAAGTTTCCTGAAGCCAGGTCAGCATTCCCGTATTCTCACCGCCGTAGGCCGCTTCCGGAAGGCTCTCCCAGCTGCTTCCCTTCAGCAGCGCCCCCGTGAAGCCCTTCAGATACAGGTCCTTTGCCTGCCCGCTCCGGACCAGGAGGCGCACCTCCCGGTCCCCGGAAGAAAGCTTCCCGGCCTCCCGGAGATTTCCCTCTGGAAGAAGCGTCTCCCCGTATCGCAGGGAATCAATCGCTCCGCGGACACCGTTTCGAAACGATGCGCCCTCCGGCAGGATTCTTCCCTTCATGCCGATGACTCCGACCGCAAAAAGAAGAACCGTCAGAACCGTCCAGACCATTCCCGGATGTCCCGTATGCATTTCTTCATCCGCCGCATAAGAACCCATCAGGGCACCGGACATAAGAAGAACCGCCGGCGGGCAGAAGCTCCCGGTCAGAAGGAGCAGGAGGATCCACACAAGGCTGTATATGCCAATGCCTCCCGGCCTTCTCCTGCGCACGAGCACCCAGGCAAGCTCTCCCTGAAGAAGCGAGAGCAGAACCGCCGCGTACAGAAGATCCTGCCCGCTGCAGCGAACGGAGAGCAGGAGCACTCCCGCCTCATGCGCGGCATTCCAGCCTGCAATCAGACTGTTGATCCAGCCTCCGATACCGGCAATGCACCCTCCCAGACGAAACAGAAAAAGCGCAGCCACACAGATTCCCCAGGCCGCAAGGAAGAGCCGCCTTCTGTTCTGCATCGTATCCGATCCCCAGGCCGCAAAAAAGCCGAACAGACCGGCCGCGCACACGCACACAAGAGAAGGCCTTTCTGCTTCTCCATAGGAATACCAGAAAGCCAGAAGGCTTCCCATCAGGAGAAGAACTCCCGTAAGCAGCTGCCACAGATTCACCCGATATTTGCTCGTATGCCCCTGCGGCCGGATCATCTGCGCGGGCATGTTCTTTATGTTCAGCATAAAATGCGATAAACCTCTTTTCCGGGCGAATCCGCCGGAATCTCCACCATGTTTTCCATCTCACTGACCGACGAATACGCGGCCCTGCCGTCCTTCACCGCACTGACGACGGTGAAGCCGATGCGCCCCTCCAGCTCCTGCAGGGACTCCTGACAGCGCCCCGCACTGAGGATCAGAAGCCTTGAAAAATGACGTTCCAGATGCTCCAGAAGGAAATACTTCAGTGCCGTCCCTCCCCGTTTCGGAAGCTCCGTGCACATCCATTCCTGAAGCACCTGTTCAAAATCCCGGTCACTGCGGACTTCACGCAGTACCAGCCCGTCCTGCGCCAGGAGTCCCACGCAGAAGGAAACGCCCTGCCTGCACAGCTGTTCCCCCGCCGCCTCGAATACAGCAGCCGCGGTGTTGCGCTCTGTCCTTGTCGTTTCCGTCTCTCCCTGCATAAGGCCGCAGTCAGGGAGGATCAGAAGCTCATAATGGGACGGATCACTCGCCTCGCGGACAATCAGCTGATCCAGCTTGCCGGAGAGTTTCCAGTGAATGGACCGTATGTCATCTCCCGGCACATATTCTCTGATGTCGTAGATCTCACTGCGGTCGTTTCCACGCCGGTTCTGAAGCAGTCCCTCCTTCTCCGGCGCGCCGCTCGTTCCTCTTACCAGCTCCGTTTCCAGATTCACCCTTCCCGGATCAATCACGGCATGCGTCTCCGGGAAGTCCGCGATTCTCACACGGAACAGCTGCATCACATCCATGGCCCACAGATTCGTACACCGAACGCGGACTTCGCCGCAATAGGCGGCATTCAGCGGAATCCGGAATGCCTTTCCGGAATCCGAGAACGGAAGGCACAGGGTTTTCTTCTCCCGGACGCCGAACATCGTATACGTGATTTCACACTCTGCCAGAAGACTTCCGACCGCCAGAAGCTTTCCCTTCGTCTGCGCCGTCAGGGTCAGGATGAGCTTCTGCCCGGCCCCCGCTCTTTTCGGCATGCCGGCCAGAACGCGCAGCTTTCCTGCATCTCTCCCGGAAATAAGCCGCAGAAGAAACGCCACAGCCGCCATCTCGGCCGCCGCCCACAGGAACAGCGACCGGTCAAAGAAAAACAGCAGTACCAGACACGCGAGCAGTGTAGCAAGATACTCCAGACGACTTCTCCACATGTCACTGCTCTCCCGGGCGCACCTTGTCTGCGATCTCTCCCAGAACATCGCGGGCGCTGATGCCTTCTACCCTCGCCTGGGCGCGCAGAGACAGCCGGTGCGCGCAGACATCCTCATACACACTGCGCACATCCTCGGGGATCACATAATTGCGCTCCCGGATGACAGCCCCGGCTTTTGCCATTTTCACAAGAGCCGCCACCCCGCGCGGCGAGATTCCCTGCTCCACCAGAGGGTGTTCCCTCGTCGCCTCGCACAGGCGGATCGCATAGCGCAGGACGCTGTCCTCCGCGCGCACCGAAGCCAGATAGTTCTGGACCTCGAGAATATTCTCCGCATTCGTCACTTCGTGAAGATCCAGGAGCGGGTTCTGATAGCGCTGTGCCTTGATGATCTGCATCTGGCTCTCCGTGGACGGGTAGCCGATGGACAGACTGACCATGAAGCGGTCCAGCTGCGATTCCGGAAGAGGCTGTGTTCCCGCAGAGCCCAGCGGATTCTGCGTCGCGATGCACAGGAACGGAGACGGCAGCACATGCGTCTCTCCGTCCACGGTCACGGTGTGTTCCTCCATGACTTCCAGAAGCGCCGCCTGCGTCTTCGGCGAGGTGCGGTTGATCTCATCTGCGAGAAGGAGCTGGCAGTTGGCCGCTCCTTCCCGGTATTCAAACTGATTGGTGGCCCGGTTCAGCATCGTGAAGCCCGTGATGTCCGACGGGAGCGTATCCGGCGTGAACTGGATTCGTTTGCAGCTAAGGCCCAGAACCTTCGAAAAGGCCAGTGCCAGTGTCGTCTTGCCGACGCCCGGGCAGTCCTCGAGGAGCACGTGTCCTCCTGCATAGACGGTCATCAGTACCTTCTCCACCACTTCATTCTTGCCGATAAAGGCACGGTTGATCTCCGCAATGATCTGTCTCGACTGTTCTACAATCATTCTTATACCTCGCTGAGGCAAAATCCGCGAAGGCGGTTTTGCCG
>DAIMKA010000028.1:0-2729 GCA_036721955.1 Lachnospiraceae bacterium
AGTTGGTAGAGCAGAGGACTGAAAATCCTCGTGTCGCTGGTTCGATTCCGGCTCTAGGCATTTTTTCATGTCTTGATTCGGATTCTGAGATTCTGATATTGTTCTATGGCCATTTCGGATGCAGGTATTCCTGTTTCAGTTCATCCATATGCTGCTGCATGACAGGGAGTCATAATAGGGAATCTTACATAAAAGAACGCTGCACAGTAGTACCGGATCTCTCCGATCATCTGCTGTGCAGCGTTCTTTTGAAACTTATAACAGCCGAATGAACAGCTGAGTTGCCTCATTGGTTTTCAGAAATTTTCTACCATATGTTCCACAATTCTGGCACAGTGAGCAGCTGCCTTGGCCTCGAACTGATCGTAGGATTCGGTTACGCTTTCGTCCGCCTTGTCGGAGATCGCCCGGATAATTACATAGGGAATCTGGTTGATGTAGGCAGCCTGCGCGATGGCAGCACCCTCCATCTCGGCACATTTCCCGTGGAAGTCCCGCATCAGCTCTTCTTTTTTGGCGTGTGTGGAGATGAACTGATCGCCGGAGATCACCTGGCCCTCGAAGACGGAAACATCCGGAGCGGCCTCTCTGACGGCTCTGACGGCGGCAGCACGGAGCTTTGGATCAGCAGGGAAGGAAACAACACCCATCTGCGGAACCTCGCCTCTCTGGTAGCCGAATACGGTGGCATCAACATCGTGGTACTGTGCGTCTGTAGAGACAACGATATCACCGATGCTGATGGCGTTGTCCAGAGAACCGGCAACACCGGTATTGATGATGTGCGTGACATGGAAATGGTCAATGAGAAGCTGCACGCAGATTGCGGCGTTGACCTTGCAGATGCCGCTCTTTACGATGACGACAGGGGTGCTGCCCAGTATCCCTTCGCAGAAGGTCATATTGGCATAGCTGGCCGTATTGGCAATGGTCATCTTTTCCTTCAGGGAAGCTACTTCGACGTCCATTGCTCCGATAATTCCGATTTTCATAAGATCCTCTCTACTTTCTTCTTTTTGCATATTTGTCCGGAGGGTCGGATTCACGCCGTTTCGGCATTTTTATAAATTTCCCTCTCATGGTCAATACGAAAGATCATAGTAAAAAAACGGGCAAAAGACAAGCCTGTGCAGAAGCAGAACGGTCAGAAGTTCGCGTAGATGAAGGATTCTGCCTGAAAACCGGAGCCGTATTCGCCCAGAATGAGGACTGCGAAGAAGAGCGCGAGGAAGAGCAGCCAGCGGACCGGAAGGCTCTGCTCTGCGATCATGGAGCGCACAGAGCCCCTCTGCTGCAGTGTCTCCACATAACACAGAAGAAGAGTCGAGAGCACCAGCACAAGAATGTCATAGAGATCCAGACCGAGCGTTGTGAGGCCGGTCATGGAGAAGACGGAAAGGTTCCACGTACTGATGGCAGTATACATATGAATTGCCGTTGCAAAGCTGTCTGCACGGAAGAAAATGAAGCCGCTGCAGACAAGAAGGAACGTGCGGATTCTCTGAAAGGCAATATGTCCCGCACTGTCGGTATGGATATGGAGAAGCTGATTGATCCGGTTCCAGAGAGGCGCGCCCTCCTGCTCAAGGAGAATGTAGGTAAAGTGCAGAAGGCCGGACCCGATGATGTATTTCAGAAAGCCGCCGTGCCAGAAGCCGACGACAAACCACATGAGAAACATGGCAAGGTACATGGGAATTTTTTTCCCCCTCCTGCGTCCGAACCGGCGGATGGATTTCTCACGGAGACGGTAGAACAGCTCGGACTTCTGAATCGGATAAAAGACGTAATCTTTGCACCAGGTTCCGAGTGTGATGTGCCAGCGCCTCCAGAATTCGGTCATTGAGCGGGAGAAGAACGGCGAGGTAAAGTTTTCCGGAAGGCGGATACCGAGAATCTCGGAGATGCCAAGGGCAATGTCCATGCATCCGGAAAAATCACAGTAAAGCTGAAGTGCAAACATCGCCGCAGCGAACGGGATGTAGAAGCCGTTATAGAGACCGTAATTACCGAAAATGGTGTTCACGGGAATTGCTGCGCGTTCCGAAATTACAAGCTTTTTGAAAAAGCCCCAGAGCATCCGCTGTGCACCGCGCGTGATATTTTCATAAGAAAGAGTGCGTCTTGCTGCAATCTGCGGCGCGAGATCCTCATAGCGGCTGATGGGACCGGAAGTGATCTGCGGAAAGAAACTGCCGAAGACTGCAAAACGGATCAGACTGCGTTCCGCTTCAATTCCGCCGTCATTTACGCTGATCAGATATCCGAGAAGCTGCAGAGTGTAGAACGAGATTCCGAGAGGAGCCACAGCGGAAAGATCCGGAAAGTGTACCGGAAGATGCAGTGCGGAAGAAAGATTCTGCGCAAACGGCAGATACTTAAAGGCAAACAAAAATCCGAGGTTCAGAAGAATGGTTATTGTGAAAACAATTCCAGCTGCACGGCTTCCACGGCGGGATTCAATGAAACGCGCCGCGGCATAGACACTGGCCACGGAAAGCCCAAGGAAGAGGATCGCAACAGGAAAATTCTGCAGCGGAAGAAGAAAAAGAATGTTGGCAGCAAGAAGAATGGCATTCTGGAGTCTGCCGGGAACTGCATAGTATACGATTGTCAGAAACAGGCAGAATGCCAGAAATTCACCCGATATTAAAGCCATAATTTATACCTCACTGAGGCAATGCCACTTTCAAATGTATACCTCGCTGCGGAGAGGGTAGATTTCCTCC
>DAIMKA010000028.1:2740-14029 GCA_036721955.1 Lachnospiraceae bacterium
AATTGTTCTGTGATATTCTCAGATGCGGGAGAGAATGATGTCAGCCATCTCACCGACGTTCTTCATACCAGTGGTTTCGGACATCGTAAATTTCATCCCGAATGCCTTTTCAACGGAAACGATCAGATCAATATGTTCGAGTGAATCCCAGTCCTCAATGTCGGCAGAAGTGGTGGTGTCGCTGAGGGTGATGGAATCATCATCGAATACGGTGCGGAATACCTCAGTAAGTTTGTCAAATACTTCTTCTCTTGTCATGATATCTTCCTTCCTGCCGCAGTTTGTCTGCGGCATACGAGGAGAAACTGCGAAGGCAGTTTCTCTGATGTAGGAGCAGGGCACGTTTTTGGTGCCCGCTCCAAGCAGGAGAAGTTGCCATCAGGCAACTTCGAGTGTGCACGAGGAGAAACCGCGAAGGTGGTTTCTCCGATGTGATCATACATGTGTGCCAGATGGCACACATGAAGTATGGGGGGAGAGCCATCAGGCGATCCCACATACGGCCTTCCTGCCGCAGCTTGTCTGCGGCTGTAGCTTCAGACGCGGTCTGGTGCGTTGATCTGAATAACGTCGTTTTGCGGTGAATAGCCGTCCCTCAGAGAAAGCTGCCATACGGAATTTCCGTCAGCATCTTCAGAAATTCTGGTGAATCCCTGCTGACCATAGAAGTCTCTCACCATTTTGTTTTTGGCGGTCGGATAGTAGTAGCCGCGGATCTGTGATACGCCGCGCTCCATGCAGCGAGAGACGAGTGTGTCCATCATGGCGGTTTCCATGCCGCGCTTCAGGACACGGCAGCTCATCAGCCACAGGTCAATATGGAAGAGCGCGGAATCCTCGGGATCCACATGACCAAATACTACACTGACAACACCGTTGTCGCCGAAGCAATCCGAGAGCTTCCCGTACAGTGTGATATAAGAAGGATCGGCCGCATAGCGTTCGATATCGGCCTGTGAGCAGCGGAGAGTCGTCAGGTTGAACTGATTGCTCTTATTCGTAAGCTGCGCAATCCGGGCCATATACATGGGCGCAAACGGCAGGATTTCGGCCCTCATCTGCAGAGAGAGGAGGTACTCATGATAATCCGTAAAGGAAGCCTCCTGATGAGCGCGCCGGAGATTGGCCTTATACATTTCATTCCGGCCGAGATCATCCCCGGAAAGGGAAGTCACTTCAAAATATCCCGCGCGGTCCAGATCGGTGATGTAATGCTCCGGGACCGTCATCTCCGGAACTGCGGCCTCCGGGACCTGACTCTTTACAATGTGGCGCTCTGCAGGATTGTCGTCAACGAAAACAAGACTGTCGGTGCCGATGTTGATCTCGTTTGCGATCTGAACAAGATTCCGGTCCTTGGGGTCCCAGTTTGCCTTGATGACCAGAAAATCATCCGGATGGAGAACAGAGTCCGGACGATTCAGACCGGCCAGTGCATTTTCCTCATCGTTTTTGGAATCAATGTTCAGGAGAATGCCGAGGTCCGCGTGTTCGCGGATGTAATGCTGGAATTCACTGTAAAGCTGTGCGGTCGGCGTTTCCTGCCCGATTTCGATGTTCTCCGGACCATCGTCACCGACAATGCCGCCCCAGAGGGTGTTGTCGAGATCCAGAACCAGCGCCTTCTTGTTTTTACCGTAAATGGATTTGATGATGTTGAACAGATTGAAGGCGAGCTCCGGGATCGCCGGAACCGCGAGAGCATATTTATACATGTGCCAGTAATAAGGATCTGCCCATTTGGTCAGTCCGTAGCAGGAGGCGAGATAGTTGATGTCCTGGATGTAAAAATTGTCATGGGTCTGCGCATAATGGTAAAAAAGGTCATTCAGCCGGCTTGTGAAATTCAGCTTGCCGTGGACGTCAGAGACGTCGCGGTTGCCGAGAAGACGGTAAAAGGGCTGTTCAAAATTGTTCTGAATGACAGGGCAGTGATACTGCGCGGCAATCCTGTCCCACATCTGCTCAAAAGGCCGATAGGCAGCATCCAGCATGCGATCCACATCCTGCGCCGCGGTCCGGACTGTCGGAAATTCACGGATGTTCCGTGTGGAAGTGTGAATATAGATCAGATCCGGGGCAAAAGAGACCAGCTCCGGATTGTCGAACATGACGTCCTGCCAGTACTGGGCATATTCGGATTCATAGAAAACCGGCTCAATTCCATTGTTCAGAAGGAAGAGCTCCAGTATTTTCCGGATGTCACTGGTTGTGGAACCGCCGAGAATGGCAATTTTCTTGGTAATGCGCGGAGTCTTATCCTCCAGGAGTCTTCGGCGGAGTGATTTTTTCTTCTGCAGAATGAGTTCTGCGTCAAAAGGATATTCAAGTTCGGATAGCATATCAGTTTCCGGCCTCCTTCCCATGGGTTACGGCAGCCCCGTCGTAACTGAGTGTGATGCAGTCCAGCAGACGGTGTTCCGATTTACTGTAGACGGCGATGCGAAGACCGGTCTGATCGGAAGTACAGTCTGTGCCGTTTAATGTCATCTCTTCCTGGTCTCCGGATCCGCCCTGCAAATGAATGCGGAGGCCTTCCTCTTTGCCGTCATAAATGAGAGGATTGGACCAGTCGGTGTCGGTCTGCTCCTGCACGGCGAGCTCCCCTCCGTTGATCACGGCGTAATAGTCGGAGTTCTGGTCCGAGGACATATCCAGAGGAAGGCTGAGTGCCTCGAAGCCGTTCCTGAGAACAGGAGACAGTGCATCTGCATCAAAATCAACGGCGAAGATGGTGTAAATCAGATCTTCATCATCATGATACATCGTGAGAACCTTCAGGGCAGTGTCCGCGCGGGAAACCGTTGTGATGGATTGAAAACGTTTGACGGTTTCATAGCGGTCCGAGAGCCGGTCCATTTTTTCGGCAAAGGCTTTGTCGGAGGAGCGGTCCGGAATATCGTAGTGGTCCCGGATATAGCCGCCGAGATATGCGGTCAGCTTTTCGGCACCGAAAATATTCAGGTGCGGGCCGTCCTTGTAATCCTCAAGATCGTTCAGGCCAAGAGGAGAGGGATCGTCAATGAAATTCAGAAAGGGGACATCATTTGCAGAAGCAATCTCCGCGATCTGCTGCTGAATTTTCGGCCGTGCGTTGTAAACATCCGGAGCGATATCGCCGTTTGCGTAGGAAACGGGGCAGCACATCAGAAGAAGAGAGACATTCTCTTCCCGGCAGAGGTCAATGATTTTCTGCAGATACTCGCGGGAAGGATCGCTGAGTGTGGCGTCCACATCGTACCGGCTGGCAGCAGGCGTATCGAGAGGAAGCGTACTCGCATACATGACCGACCCGAGGGTATCCTTCTGGTAATTTCCGTTCTCAAAATCGGATCCGGTGAGTTCCTTCCAGCGTGAGTGGTAAGAGTACAGCGGAAAATAGAATTCGGTGCGGTTCTCTTCGGAGATCAGGTCGCGGATCATTTCATAGCGGTAGCGGTCCGTAAGGGGCATCTGATCGGTCAGATAATGAAGAAAGACCTCGCTGCGGAGAGGGTAGATTTCCTCCGCGTAGGTAGTATCCAGAACAATGAGCTTCGGGTGATCTCTGGCGATGGCGTCCTTCATCAGATAATAGCTGCAGGAGAGTGCCTGATTGCCGTTCGAGAGGTTATAGGAAGCAATGCCGTTGTTCTCCCACAGCTCCACAGGCTGTACGCCGTTCTTGGAAACGGAGGAGCCGAGGATCAGAACGTCAAAGGTATTCTTCGGATAGTCATAATAATAGGGAGAGAGCTCTTCGGCATCCTTGCCCATGAAAATACGCTCCGTGATGTGAAAGCACACGAGGGAAAGGAGCAGAAAAAGAATGGTACGGATTATGTATTTGGAATTCTTGAGCTTTTTCATATTTCATCAGTTTATCACATCTGCCGTTTGTTCTGAATGCCAATTGGCAAGGAAACCGGCATGTGCAAAGCGGTAACATGTTATAATTCATGAAGAAACGGAGGCAGAGGTACATGTCTTTTCGAAGAAAGCTGATTATTGCATTTTCTATTGTGATTCTTCTGCCGGCGGTGCTGACGATTGCCGGCTTTGAAATCATCCGGAGAGTCCTTCCAAGAGATGCCGCGATGGTCCCGAAGAGCGTGATTATGACACTGGGCGGCATGATCGTGGTGATTCTGATCGTCACGGCGCTTCTTCTGATCAGCTGGATCAAATCCAGTATTCTGGATCCGGTCAATCAGCTGAAAACGGCGATGGGGCGGATTCGCGACGGGAACCTTGATTATATACTGACGACGACGGAGAAAGGCGAAATCGGGGAGCTGTATCAGGGCTATGAGGATATGCGCCTTCGCCTGAAGGAATCTGCGGATGAGAAGCTGGAGAACGACAAGCATGACCGGGAGCTGATCAGCAATATCTCGCATGACCTGAAGACACCGATTACATCCATCAAAGGGTACGTGGAGGGACTTCTGGATGGCGTGGCCAATACGCCGGAGAAGCAGGAGAAGTATCTCAGGACCATTTACAACAAGGTCAACGATATGGTGAAGCTGATCAATGAGCTGACCCTGTATTCCAAGATCGATAACGATAAGATCCCTTATAATTTCCGGAGAATCAACCTGTCCGACTATTTTGGCGACTGCGTGGAAGAGATCGGCATGGATCTTGATTCCAAGAACATCGAACTGAATTATTCGAATCTGCTGCCGAGAGACACGGAGATCATCGCGGATCCGGAGCAGTTCAAGCGCGTGGTGAACAACATCATCAGCAACAGTGTAAAATATATGGATAAACCGCATGGCCGGATTGACATACGCCTTCTGGACGAGCAGGATAGTGTGCGGATTGAAATCGAGGACAATGGCCGCGGAATCGCGGCGCGGGATCTTCCGAATATTTTTGACCGGTTCTATCGCGCGGATACTTCCAGAAATTCCGCAACGGGCGGAAACGGAATCGGACTCTCAATTGTAAAGAAAATTGTGGAGGATCACGGCGGATATATCTGGGCAACGGCAAGAGAGCATGTCGGCACCTGCATGCACATGGTATTCCGCAAGTACCGGGAGAACAGGTCGGCGGATGAAACCGTGACCACACAGCAGAATTTGTAGGAAAGGGGCCGCAGGCAGGCTGCGGCAGAACAGGAAGGTATGAGCAGAATACTGATTATCGAAGATGAAGAGTCCATTGCGGATCTGGAAAAAGACTATCTGGAGCTGTCCGGCTTTGAAGTATCGGTGGAGAACCGCGGAGATACTGGACTGAAGGCTGCCCTTGCGGAGGATTTTGATCTGATTATTCTGGACCTGATGCTGCCGGGAATGGACGGCTTTGAAGTCTGCCGGCGCGTCCGTGAGCAGAAGAATGTTCCGATCCTGATGGTTTCGGCCAAGAAGGATGATATTGACAAGATCCGTGGTCTCGGTCTCGGCGCGGACGACTATATGACGAAGCCCTTCAGTCCGAGCGAGCTGGTGGCAAGAGTGAAGGCACATCTCGCGCAGTACGAGCGCCTTGTCGGCGCGGCACGTCCGGAGAATGACATCATTGAGATCCGGGGACTGAAGATTGACAAGACAGCACGCCGTGTGTGGGTGGACGGAGAAGAGAAACAGTTCACGACAAAGGAATTCGATCTTCTGACCTTCCTTGCGGAGAATCCGAATCATGTCTTCACCAAGGAAGAGCTGTTCCGCAAGGTATGGAACATGGACAGTGTCGGAGACATTGCGACCGTCACGGTTCATATCAAGAAGATCCGGGAGAAGATCGAGTACGATACTTCCAATCCGCAGTACATTGAGACAATCTGGGGTGTGGGATACCGCTTCAAGATGTAGTATGCATCCCTCTGGCCTGGCTGAAGCGGCGGTCTTGGCGGAGCGCTGCAAGTTTGAAAGCAAGGCTTTATCACTGCTGCCTTTCCAGGAAAGGCAGGTACCAATATGACGCATGATATGACCAAGGGCAGCCTTCTGCCCATTCTGATTAAATTCACGATTCCCCTTGTTCTGGGGAATCTGTTACAGCTGACTTACAACGCGGCCGACAGCATCATCGTCGGCCGCTTCGTCGGAGCATCGGCACTTGCCGCAGTGGGCACCAGCAATCCGCTGGTGACGCTGATTATTCTGTTTGAACAGGGAATCTGCCTCGGGACCGGCATCCTGATCGGCATGATGTTCGGCTCGAAGCAGTACGAGCGGCTGCAGAGACAGGTATCGACGGGAATGATCGCCGGGCTGTTCTTCTCTTTGCTGATGTCGGTTCTGACCTTCTTCCTGGCTCCGGACCTTCTTTCGATTCTGCAGGTGGACCCGGCAATTCTGGAGGAAGCTGTTTTATACCTCAGGATTGCGGCGTTCGGACTGATTTTCAATTTTATCTACAACTATTTTGCAGGAACCCTGCGGGCAATGGGCGATTCGAAATCCCCGCTCCTGTTCCTGGCACTCAGTGCCGGACTGAACGTGGCGGGCGACCTGTTTTTTGTCATTGTTCTGCATCAGGGAATTGTGGGCTGCGCCGTTGCAACGGTGGTTTCGGAGGGATTGTCGGGAGTTCTGTGCTTCTGGTATATTCAGAAGAAAATTCCGCTCCTGCAGCTGGGAAGGCGCTGGTTTTGCTTTGACGGTAGCCTTCTGAAGCTGACGCTTCAGTACGGCTTTGTCAGTGCCATGCAGCAGTGTGCGGTGCAGATCGGAAAGCTCGGGATTCAGACGATTGTCAACACGATGGGAGTTGCCTCCACGGCGGCATTCAGTGCGGTGAACCGGACCGATGACTACGCGATTGTCATTGAGCAGAACATTGCGCATGCCATGACAAGCGTGATGGCGCAGAATGAAGGCGCGGGGGAGCACCGGCGCGTATACCGCACGTTCCATTACGGAATGATTCTGGAAATCATTTACGGAATACTCGCGGGTATTGTATTCTACGTCCTCGCGGAGCCGATGATGCGGCTGTTCACGCAGGACGCAGAGGTTGTCGGAATCGGTGTGATGTATCTGCGTCTGATCGCATTTATGTATATCCTTCCAGGAGTGACCAATGGCCTGCAGGGGTATTTCCGCGGGATCGGGGACCTGAAGGTGACGCTGATCAGCAGCATGCTGAACATGGGAGCCCGCGTGGCGGCTGCGGCACCGATGGTATTCGTGTTCCGTATGGGGATGGCGGCGATTCCGTGGTCCTATCTGGTTGGCTGGGCTGTGATGCTGGCCTTTGAGATTCCGTTTTACCGTCACTGGAATCGAAAACACCTGGGGAAGGCCTGAGAGATTCTGAGGATTTTGCCGAATGCGGGGTATAAAGATAAAAGAGAGCCGCAAGAGAACGGCAGGAAGGGCCCAAAATGTCTGACTGTGATACCTGCAACAATCTGGAATGGGATGAGGACGAACAGGATTATGTCTGCATCGCGGATGTGGATGAGGACGATTATGCCCGGATGGTCCTGGAGGAGATGGGCGGACATCCCCATGAGCGGTGCCCGTACTGGGTAAACGGCGATGAGTATGCGGTCGTCCGCCATCAGGCCCTTTGAGTACTTAGAGTGCCGCCAGGCGGCACTCTGTATATAGAGATTCGCCTTCGCGAAATTCTCTCTGGAACCAAGGATTTTGTCTCAGCGAGGTCTAATATGATACAGATCGTACTGCATGAACCGGAGATTCCTTTTAATACCGGCGCGATCGGAAGAAGCTGTGTGGCAACGGATTCTGCACTTCATCTGATCGAGCCGCTTGGCTTCGTGCTGAATGATAAATATGTAAAACGTGCGGGAATGGATTACTGGGATAAGCTGGAGCTCCACCGGTACGTGGACTACGAGGATTTTTTGCAGAAGCATCCGGAGATTGTTTTCGCGGGAGAAGAGGGAAAAGAAAACGAAAATGAGCCCTTTTCGGAAGAGTATTTCCCGGGCAGCACGTCAGAAGAGCCTGCAGTTGCGAAGACGGCTGTGAAGGGAGGCGGGAACCGGCAGAAGGCAGGAAAAGGATCCAGGCCTCACCTGTGGTTTGCAACCACCAAGGCAAGACAATGCTATTCCGATGTTTCCTACGGGCCGGATGATTTCATTATGTTCGGAAAAGAGTCGGCGGGAATTCCGGAGGAAATTCTGGTTCAGCACCCGAAGGCCTGCATCCGGATTCCGATGTGGGGTGATATCCGCTCGCTGAATTTGTCCAATTCCGCTGCGGTCATTCTGTATGAGGCTCTCAGACAGAACGGTTTTGAGAATCTGTCCCGGAAGGGAAATCTGCACCGCCTGTCCTGGGAGCAGGGAGCAGGAGAGCAAGGTGGAAAGTGACATCAATATGTCACTTTCAAACCGCTGCACTTGAAGATGCCTGATGATATCTTCGAGTGCTTAGAGTGCCGCCTGGCGGCACTCTGTATACAGCGAGGTATAGGGATGACAAAAGGCCGCGGGAGGAATGCGGCGTTCGGACACGAGTATGGTTTTCAATTCTTTTTTATTTATTCTGATATTCCTTCCCATCACGATTGCCGGCTGGTTTCTTCTGAACCGGAGAAATGAGGCTGCCGCGGAGTGGTTTCTGATCGGCATGAGTCTTTGGTTTTACGGAAGCTTCAGCCCCTGGTATCTTGCCATTCTGGCAGTGAGTGCCACGCTGAACTATACGGTCGGACGCTGTGTCCCCGGGAAAAAAGGACTCCTCGGGGCCGGAATTGTGCTGAATCTGGTCCTTCTCGGATGGTTTAAGTATGTGACGCCGCAGTTGGATGCGCTGCAGACAGGAAATACGATTCTCCGGAGTCTTGCTGCCGTGGGACTTCCGGTAGGCCTTTCCTTTTATACCTTCAGTCAGATTTCCTATCTGATCGATCGTTATCGGGAGGAAATCGGGCAGGATGGTCTCCGAAGGTATCTGCTGTATCTGTCGTATTTTCCGAAAATTGTGGAGGGACCGATCACCCGTTATGAGGAGCTTGCGGCGCAGTTCAGGGATCCGGAGAGAAGAAAATTCTCGCCGGAGCATTTATCCCGCGGGATTCTCCTGTTCGTATTCGGACTCGGCAAAAAGCTTCTGATCGCGGATGTTCTTGCGGGGCCCGCAGTATTCGGCATTCAGAGTGCGTATTATCTGGACACGCTGTCGGTGATTGTGACGATGAGCTGCTATGCGCTGCAGCTGTATTTTGACTTTTCCGGCTTCTGCGATATGGCGATGGGCATCTCATGGATGCTGAATCTGGATCTGCCGCTGAATTTTGATGCACCGTTTCAGGCAAAATCCTTTCCGGAATTCTGGAAACGATGGCACATGACGCTGACGCGGTTTTTTACGAGGTATGTGTACATTCCGCTGGGAGGCAGCAGGAGAGGAACGCTGCGGACCTGCCTGAACGTGATGGTGGTTTTCCTTCTGTCCGCGCTCTGGCACGGGATCAGTCTGAATTATCTGATCTGGGGACTTCTGTCCGGGGCACTGGTCGTTGCCGGAAACCTCCTGGGGAAAAGGAAGAAGGAAAAAGAACTTTCGGCCGGAAGCGGTTCGCGCACGAATGTACAGGCCAGGTCTGTCGGAAAGAGCGGTAAAGAGACGGAAAGAAGCCGGGGAAAATGGAGGGCACTCTGCACCTTTGCCCTGTTTCTGGTGACGCTGGTGTTCTTCGGGGCACCGGATCCCACTCACAGTCTTGCCATTCTGAAAAATCTGCTCCGGCCGATGTGGCCGGGCTGGCTGTACCGGATGGCAGGACAGATGTCTGTTCCGGAATTCTGGCTTCTGAACAAGCTGACGGGAGCTGCGGCTCCGGCGGCGAAGAATCCGCTGCTTTTGGCGGAGCTTCTGCTGGTGCTCGCGGCGGCGATGCTGCTCTGCATGAGAAAAACGGCGGTAAAGATTGCCGGGACCATGCAGCTCAATCGGCGAAATGCGGTGCTCGCAGGACTTCTTCTTGTCTGGTGCCTGTGTTCGATGTCCGGGGTATCGACGTATCTGTATTTCAAGTTCTGAATTTCAGGCTTCGAGCGTGACAGGCATTGACAGACGGCAAAACATTCATTCAACATCAAAAAAATGCCGCAGCATGCCGCGGCAGAAAACAATGACAAGAGGATCAAAAGACATCAAACAGAATAAAAAGAGAAACCAGCATTTCGCGGCAGGACAGTTTCTGAAGGGACTGGCTGCGGCTGCAGCGGGACTTGCGGCAGTCTGTATGCTGACTGTGTATCTGCTGGATCCGTTCTATCACTACCATAAGCCCTGGTTCGGCCTGAAGGCGGTTCTGAATGAGAAGGAATATCAGGTGCCGGGAAGTCTTCGGAATTTTGATTACGACAATGTGCTGGTGGGCTCGTCCGTCGTTGAGAACAACGACAACCATTGGTACGATGAGGCCTTTGGAGGAACGACCATCAAGGCAGTCCGTAGCTACGGCGGGATCGCGGACCTGGTCTGGTATCTGAATCTGGCCTTTGATTCCAGACAGCAGAAGGGGCAGCAGATTCAGAAGGTATTTTTCAATGTGGACCCTTCCTCTCTGACGCAGGAAGCCAGTACGACCTTCGAGGCCTCCGGGTGCCCGATGTATCTTTATGACCGGAATCCGTTCAACGATGTAAAGTACCTTCTGAACAAGACTGTTCTTCTGGAGAAAATTCCGTATATGCTGGCACAGTCCTTTTCGGCGGATTACAACGAAGGACTGTCCTATAACTGGGCGGAGGGCAAGGATTTCTCGGAAAATGGTGTGCTGACGCATTATTACCGGAAGCGGACGGAAGAAGAGATGCTCGCTCCGGATGCCGGGAAGGAAGAGCTGGAAGCAAATCTGAAGCTCCTGTCTGAGGTCATCGAGGCGCATCCGGATACGGAATTCTTCTTCTTCCTGCCGCCGTATTCCATGATCTGGTGGGATGACGCGGCGAGGAACGGATGGAAGGAGGTCTACCTGTATGATGAAATGCAGGCGGCGGAAAGACTTCTTTCCTACGGGAATGTACGCTTTTTTGATTTTCAGAATGAAGAAGAGATCGTTACGGACTTAAACCGGTATATGGATACGGTGCACTTTGATCCCGAAGTCAACTATGCGATCTGCAAGGCAATGGCAGCAGGACAAAATGAGGTGACGAGAGAGAACCTTGAGGACACCTTTGCGGCAACGAGAGAACTGACGGATCGCTATGAGGCGGAGGTCATTCCGAGACTGGAACAGGAAGACCGCTTTCTCTATGCGGACTGAAGAGAGTGGGGGAGCGGCCGGATGAAACGGCGCCGCAAAAAACGCGGCACAGAAAGGAAAGTTTGAAACAAAAGTGTAGAGGGACGCCGATAAATT
>DAIMKA010000029.1:0-13791 GCA_036721955.1 Lachnospiraceae bacterium
CCATTCGGGCATTTCTCCTCGGGGTGCCGCAAAAAACGCGGCACAGAAAGGTAAATTTGAACATAATGTAGCATCGATGAAGCACAAAACGTGTGGAAATCCGAATGCAGATTCGATATACTGGAGTTTGATGAATAAAACTGACAGGATCACTGCACCGGCCGCCGGACTTCCGGCACCGGAAACCGGCGGCTTTTGTTTTTCTATGGAAGGCGGAGCGGATGCCGGCAGGGATCTCATGAAGAGCGATAAGGAGGTTTTCTTATGAAACCGGTAGTTCTGGTAGTAATGGACGGTGTCGGCTGGACCGACAAGGATCAGGGAAACGCAGTGCTGCATTCCTATAAGCCCCAGATTGATGAGCTGATGACCAAATGGCCGCACACGACCATCAAGGCAAGCGGCACGGCAGTCGGCCTTCCGTCGGATTCCGACATGGGCAACTCCGAGGTCGGACACAATGCGCTGGGCTGCGGCCAGATTTATTCGCAGGGCGCGAAGCTCGTCAACGAGAGCATTGAATCCGGCAAGATCTATGAGTCGAATGCCTGGAAGGGCGCTGTGGACTATCTGAAGAAGAACGGCGGCAAGCTGAACTTCATCGGCCTTCTCTCGGACGGCAACGTACATTCCAATATCTCCCATCTGATCGCCATGATCCGGGAGGCGAAGAAGGAAGGAATCGCCGAGGTCCGCGTGCATGCGCTTCTGGACGGACGTGATGTTCCGGAGACCTCCGCGCTTCAGTATGTGGATGAGCTGGAGAACGTATTCAAGGAACTCAACGATGACACCTTCCACGGCTGCATCGCTTCCGGCGGCGGACGCATGACCATTACGATGGACCGCTATGAAGCAGACTGGTCCATGGTGGAGAGAGGCTGGCACATCCACGTGATGGGCGACGGCCCGAAGTATGCTTCGGCAAGAGAGGCCATTGAGACGCTCCGCAAGGAAGGCGGCTACACGGATCAGTATCTGCCGGGCTTTGTCATTGCGGACAAGGACGGCAATCCGGTCGGACCGATCGATGACGGCGATTCCGTCATCCTGTTCAACTTCCGCGGCGACCGTGCCGTGGAGCTTTCCAAGGCGTTTGACTACATGGACAAGGGCTTCGATGCATTCCCGATGCCGAAGAAGCCGAAGGTATTCTATGCAGGCATGCTGCAGTACGACGGAGACCTGAAGCTCCCGACCAACTTCCTGGTAGAGCCGCCGCACATCGAGCACACAATGAGCGAGTTCCTGGTACAGAAGGGCGTGAAGTCCTACGCATGCTCCGAGACCCAGAAGTTCGGACATATGACCTATTTCTGGAACGGCAACCGTTCCGAGAAGTTCTCGGAGGAGCTGGAAGACTGGGAAGAGGTTCCTTCGGATGTGATTCCGTTTGACCAGAAGCCCTGGATGAAGGCAACCGAGGTGACAGAGAAGATCGTTGCGGCCATTGAGAGCGGCAAGTACCAGTTCATCCGCTGCAATTATCCGAACGGCGATATGGTCGGACACACCGGAAACTATGAGGCAACCATCATCGGTGTGGAGTCCGTTGACCTGAACCTCAGGAGAGTCATGGATGCGTGCCTGAAGTATGATTACTGCCTGCTGGTTATGGCGGATCACGGCAACTCCGATCAGATGTATGACAAGGGAACCAATCCGGACGGATCTCCGAAGCCGAAGACCTCCCACACACTGGCACGCGTTCCGTTCGCGGTATTCAACGGACCGGAGGGCGTCAAGATCAAGGATGGCGATTTCGGACTTGCCAATGTTGCGGCAACGACCGTGAAGATCCTCGGCTACGAGCCTCCGAAGGAATGGCTGGAGAGTATCATTGAGTGAATTTAACAACAATCAGAATAATGACAAGGAACAGGACGGCAGCACGCACATCCGCTATTGTGCGATCTGCCACCGCTCGGAGCAGGACGCGGGGCATCTCGTAGATATGCCGGGAGGCCTCAGCGTCTGCCCGAACTGCATGCAGCATCTGGTCGACGCGGCAAGCTCTGTCGACTATCAGAAGTTCATGGATCAGGTTTCCAGGGGAATGTTTCCGGATTTTTCCGGATTCATGGATATGCTGAATGGGAATTCCGGTTCGGAGGGCGGGCAGTCCGCGTCCGGTGAGAAGACCGGCATGACGGAGAATCCGAAGAAGGATGAAGCGCCTGCGAAGGCAGGCGGCACAGAGCCGGACGGCACCGCCGCTGCGGCAGAATCTTCCGCGCAGAATCCGCCGCAGAGTGCGGAAAAGGAGACGCCGGAGGAAGCGAAGCCGGAGGAGCACAGGAAAGAAGAGCACCGAAGGAAGCCTACGGTCAGCTTTGTGAACCTCGGGGATATTTTCGGCAATTTCGGCGGAACCCCTCAGCCGAAGGTGAAGAAGAAAAAGAAGCAGGGACCGAAGCCTGTTTTCACGTCGGACAACATTCCGGCGCCGCATCTTCTGAAGGCGGAGCTGGACAAATATGTCATCGGTCAGGAGAAGGCCAAGAAGACCATTTCCGTGGCGGCATACAACCACTACAAGCGGGTGAAGACCGGCACAATGGATGATATCGAGATTGAGAAGTCCAACATTCTTCTGATCGGACCTACCGGTGCGGGCAAGACGTATCTCGTCCGCACACTCGCAAGACTTCTGGATGTCCCGCTTGCCATTACGGATGCCACGAACCTGACAGAGGCCGGCTACATCGGCGACGACGTGGAGAGCTGTATTTCCAAACTTCTCGCCGAGGCCGACAACGATGTGGACCGCGCACAGAAGGGCATTGTCTTCATTGACGAAATCGACAAGCTTGCGAAGAAGCAGAACATGAATTCCCGTGACGTCTCCGGGGAGGCTGTGCAGCAGGGACTGCTGAAGCTCCTCGAGGGCAGTGAGGTGGACGTTCCGGTCGGAGCGGGCTCCAAGAACGGCATGGTTCCCACGGTAACCGTGGATACGAGCAACATTCTGTTCATCTGCGGCGGCGCATTTCCGTCTCTCGAGGGCATCATCAGGGAGAGAATGACGAAGCAGTCGTCCATGGGCTTTTCCGCGGAATTGAAGGACCGGTTCGATAAGGATGAGAATGTCCTTTCGAAGGTGACCAATGAGGACCTTCGCGCGTTCGGCATGATTCCGGAGTTCATCGGCCGTCTTCCCATTGTCTGCACGCTGCAGGATCTGGACGAGGATATGCTGGTGCGCATCCTGAAGGAGCCCAGAAATGCCATCATCAAGCAGTATCAGAAGCTCCTTGCCCTGGATGATGTGGATCTGGAATTCGAGGACGAAGCGCTTCACGCCATCGCGCAGAAGGCGATGAAGAAGGACACCGGTGCCCGTGCGCTGCGCTCGATCATCGAAGGCTTCATGATGGACATCATGTATGAGATCCCGAAGGACCGGAACATCGGCAGGGTGACGATCACGGCGGACTATGTGAACGGTCACGGCGGGCCGAAGGTAGAGATCCGTCAGGATCTGGAGATTCCGGCTCCGGCACTGGAAGACAAGGCGGCACAGATCGCGCAGAGCGAGGGCGGGCAGGCCGGCTGACGCAGAAGGCTGCGGCAGGAGTGAGGCCGGATAAGGCTTTCCCTTTTATTGGAACGTTAAGCGCCGGTTTTGTATCAGAATGAGAAATCCCTCAAATGCCCCATCAGGGGCTTTGAGGGATTTTTTACACCAGAATTCAAATGAGGAGAAATTCAATGGGAACACGTGGAAGCATTTTCCTGACGGCAGTGGTTTTTCTGGCGGATCAGGCGGGAAAGGCGGCAAGCCGCACGAAATGGCAAAAGAAGCCCCGCAGAATCGGCAGGCCTCCGGTCACCGCGACGCTCTGTCACAGCCGGAATGAAGGGGCGTTTCTCAATCTCGGGGAACGCAAGCCCCTTCTGATCCGGCTGATCTCGGTGATGCTGACCGTCTTTCTGGGAGTTGTCTTCGCAGTGACGCTCGGAAAGGCGGGGAAAGGGCTTTTGAAAGCCGGTTTGTCTCTCCTCCTCGGAGGCGCGTTCAGCAATACGTATGACCGGCTGAAGAACAAAATGGTCACCGATTACATTCGTTTCGATTTCGGACCGCAGAAATTCCGCCAGATTGTGTTCAATCTGGGGGATTTCGCGATCATGATCGGGGCACTTCTGACTGTTCTCGGGAGCTGAATCGAACTTTTAAGCGGTGATGAGCGTTCCCGCCTTGCCCTCAATGGCCGCGGTTGCGTTCTCTGCCGTCGTGATCAGCACGCGGCCTGCCGGATTGGATTTCAGGTAGGTGATTGCGGCCTGAATCTTGGGCAGCATGTCGGTTGCACCGAACTGACCGTCCGCGATGTACTTTCTGGCTTCCTCGACCTTCATGGAAGTGATGGCTTCCTGATTCGGAGCGCCGAAATTCAGGAACACATTCGGGACGCTGGTGAGAATCAGCAGAATATCGGAATGCAGATCGCTGGCGAGCTTGCCGGCGATATCGTCCTTCTCAATGACTGCGGATGCACCCTGCAGGGCTTCATCCTGCACGATCACCGGGATTCCGCCGCCGCCGCAGCAGATGACGGCCTGCCCGTTGTCTGCAAGAAGACGGATCGAATCGAGCTCCAGAATTTCCAGCGGCTTCGGGGTTGCGACCACGCGAAGATACCCCCTGCCCTCTTCCTCGACGACATAATTGCCCTTTTTGGTTTCGTTCTCGGCGTCCTCCTTCGACATGTAGCGGCCGATCTTCTTGGAGGGAGCGTAGAACGCCTCGTCATAGGGATCCACGCTGACCTGCGTCAGAATGGTGGAAACCGGTGTGGTATTCCCACGGGAGAGGAGCTCTGCCTTCAGCGCATTCTGGATGTCGTATCCGGCATATCCCTGGCTCATGGCGCTGCAGACGCACATCGGGGCGGGAGAATAGTCAATATAAATGCGGTGCAGCTCGGTCATCGCCTTGTGGATCATGGAAACCTGCGGCCCGTTGCTGTGGGTGATGGTGAGCTGGCATCCGGCCTCCATCAGATCCGCCAGATACTTCGCCGTGTAGTGAACGGCATCCCACTGCTGCGTTGTTGTGTATCCAAGTGCGCTGTGCCCGAGGGCAACGACAACTCTCTTCGTATTCTCCATACCTACCTCCAGGAAACCGGAAACAAAACTGTGCCGGTCAAATGTGTTTCTTCCATAGTGTAACACAAACAGCGTAGGTTCACACGGCGATTTTGCCCGTGAATTCGTCCGCCAGCGGCCGTTTCACGATCAAAATCACCCTGTGCTGAACAGAAGCAAGTTTGAAAGTGACATCGATATGTCCCTTTCAAACAGCAGCATCGGTGCTGATGCACCGGCTGCCGCATTCGGCAAAACCGCTGCACTCGAAGATGTCTGATGCCATTTTCTCCTGCTTAGAGTGCCGCTTGGCGGCACTCTGCATACAGAGAGAATTCGCCTTCGCGAAATTCTCTCTGGTATCGCGGATTTTGCCTCAGCGAGGTATAAAAATGTATTGACAAAGCGGGAGAGACGAACTATATTCTTAATCAAGATATTCATACATGTTTAGTAGGAATACGAAACAGGGAAAAAGCAGTCACACGGCACAGGACATTCCGCCGGGCGGCAGAACCGCAGATTTTCCTGCAGAGGCAAGCACACAGAGCGGGGCCGCAGCGGCAGACGAGGAAAAGGAGGCAGCAGAATGGCAAAGATTTATAAGAGCGCAACGGAACTGATCGGACATACTCCCCTTCTGGAGCTGACGAAGTATGAGGCGAAGAAGGGCATCACCGATACGAAGCTGATCGCGAAGCTGGAGTATTTTAACCCGGCAGGCTCCGTCAAGGACAGAATCGCACTGGGAATGATTGATGATGCGGAGAAGAGCGGCCAGCTGAAGCCCGGCGCAACGATCATTGAGCCCACGAGCGGCAACACCGGAATCGGACTTGCTTCGGTTGCGGCAGCAAGAGGATATCACGCAATTCTCACGCTTCCGGATACGATGAGCGTGGAGCGCCGCACGCTCCTGAAGGCATATGGTGCAGAGTTGGTCCTGACCGAGGGAGCGAAGGGTATGAAGGGCGCGATTGCCAAGGCGAATGAGCTGCATGAGACCATTCCGGGATCCGTGATTCTGGGCCAGTTTGACAATCCGGCGAACCCGAAGACCCACTATGAGACGACCGGTCCCGAGATCTGGGAGGACACCGACGGAAAGGTGGATGCCTTCATCGCAGGCGTCGGCACCGGCGGAACCTTAAGCGGCGTCGGCAAGTATCTGAAGGAGAAGAATCCGGAGGTGAAGATCATCGCCGTAGAGCCGGAATCCTCCCCTGTACTCTCCGGAGGAAACGCAGGCCCGCATAAGATTCAGGGAATCGGAGCCGGATTTATCCCGAAGACGCTGGATACTTCCATCTATGACGAGATCATCAAGGTTCCGAATGAGGCGGCCTTCGAGGTCGGCAAGGAGCTCGCACAGGCAGAGGGATTCCTTACCGGTATCAGCTCCGGTGCAGCCGTATGGGCAGGCCTTCAGCTTGCAAAGCGTCCGGAATACAAGGGCAAGAACATTGTGATTCTTCTGCCGGATTCCGGAGATCGTTACCTTTCCACGCCGCTCTATGCCGCAGGCGAATAAGACAGTGCTCCGCAGCATGTTTTGACAGATCCCCTCTCCTTGCCGGGCGAACCGGCAGAGAGGGGATTTTGCATATAAAAAATCAGTTGCATTCCTCCACAGAAAGCATAAAGTGATGCATAGAGACTGCAGCTGCAGGTGTGATCCTGCGGCGGCAGTTTCACATTCTGTCATGTGTCTGGGGAGGAGCTTTTTATGGAAAAAACGCGCAGATCCGCATCATCGGGGGCGGTCAAGGATCTGACGGTCGGAGAACCGATGGGACTGATTCTGGGCTTTGCGCTGCCGCTGTTCGGAGGGATGCTGTTCCAGCAGTTCTACAGTCTGGTGGACACGCTGATTGTCGGAAGGTTTCTGGGAGTCAAGGCGCTGGCGGGCGTGGGAGACACCGGTGCGATCACATTCATGATCATCGGCTTCTGCATGGGCGTGTGCAACGGCTTTGCCATCCCGATTTCACAGCGGTTCGGAGCCAGGGACTACACCGATATGAGGAAGTTCCTGGCGCACGGCATCTATGTCTGCGCTGTGATGACAGTGGTGATGACGCTTTTCTGCAGCGTGTTTTGCCGGCAGATTCTGACGGCAATGAATACGCCGGACGATATCTTTGACTATGCGTATCAGTACCTGATCGTCATTTTTCTCGGAATCCCGACGAACTTCCTCTACAATCTGTTCTCCGGTGCAATCCGCGCACTGGGAGATTCCAAGGCACCGGTTCTGTTCCTGGTGGTTTCCTCGGTGGTCAATATTGTGCTGGATCTTCTGCTGATTCTGGTGATTCCGATGGGAGTCGCGGGAGCAGCGGTGGCAACAGTGATTTCCCAGGCGGCCTCCGGGCTTCTTGCTGTTGTCTATATGATCCGGAAGGTGGAGGTGCTCCGGATCCGGAGGGAGGAATGGGAGTTCCACGGCTACTATGTAAAGGTTCTCCTTGCGATGGGCGTTCCCATGGGCCTGCAGTATTCCATCACGGCGATCGGATCTGTGGTGCTGACTACTGCGGTCAATGGCCTCGGATCTTCCTATGTCGCCGCACAGACGGCAGCGGGAAGAGTCGGCAACTTCTTCTGCACGCCGTATGACGCACTTGGTTCGACCATGGCGACCTACGGAGGGCAGAATGTCGGCGCGAAGAAGCTCGGACGCCTGAACCAGGGCCTGAAGGACGCTTCCGTTGTCGGCGTCATCTATTCGCTGATTGCACTGGTTGTGATGATTTTCTTCGGAAGATCGCTTGCCGCTTTGTTCGTGAGTGGAGCGGAGAATGAAATCCTGGATTCGGCGCGGATGTTCCTCGTGATCAACGCGGCATTCTACGTGCCGCTGACCTTTGTCAATGTCGTGCGGTTCATGATCCAGGGCATGGGATATTCGGCACTTGCGGTTCTGTCCGGCGTTTTCGAAATGATCGGAAGAACGGCGGCAGCCATTTTCCTGATTCCGATGATCGGCTACACGGGCGCCTGCTTCGCCAGCCCCATCGCCTGGATCCTCGCGGATGCGTTCCTGTTCCCGGCTTATTTCTCTGTGAGAAAGCGGACGTACCGTCTGTATCACATGGACCCTGCACAGCCGGACCCGGAGTAAGAAAAGCAGCTGAAGGTACAGCAGGACCTCCCGGAACCGGAGCGCGGGACCGGATAAAACTTGTAGAAACGACAGGAACCCATAAATGCAGAAACAGCCCGTCCGGGCGGAGAGAAATTCTCCCGAGAGGACGGACTGTTTTTTACAGTTCCAATCTGTCAATCTGTCTGTCCGGCGATTCTGAATTTCTCCGGGACAGACGGGCTGTTTGCCTTACCGGCAATTGCGGCAAAAGTCAGGAACGTCAGAAATTCATGAGCCTCCGGTAGAACGCGGCGAGCGCAGCGTTGCGGTATGCGTACACCCAGAGCCCCGCGACACCGAAGGAGCAGAGTGCGAGAATCCAGAGAGGGAGGAAGGAAAGCTCCAGGTACAGGAGACGGAGCTTTTCCCCCTTCATCAGGAGGCGGCTCTTCTTCAGCGCGGCGCGGGCAGACAAATCCGGATAATCCAGCAGAAGATATAAGGCGGGATAATAGGTAAGATCCCAGTACAGCCAGACGAAAAGACCCGCGGCAGCGAGTGACCAGTACAGGATGTCATTCTGGGGCAGCAGGAAATTAACCAGCATGGAAGGCAGAAGGCAGAGAACCTGCACAGCGGCAAGGAAGGCCGTGATTCGGACGATTTTATTCTGATTCTCCCGAAGACCGAGGAACAGATCGGAGAGGAAGGCAGGCTGTCCGTACTGAAGCTTCATGTTGATGCAGATCAGGCCGTACTGATAGATCCCGGCGATGATGCTGATCAGGATGCTCATGAGTTCGGAGAGAACAAGAGCGGCTGTCCCGGAAGAGGGGAGTGCGCCCTGAAGGAGCAGCTCGAGCAGAACCAGCACGAGAAGATAGGTGACGCCGCCTCCGACCGCGATGCCCAGATGCCCGAGAATCGCGTGCCTGGCCTCTGCCTTGCAGCCGGAGCTGACGGTATGACAGGAAATTCGTTTTGCTTCCATAAATTACAGTACACCTCCGGTGGAAAATGATGTATCAAACTGTCCCCACAGATCGTCAAAGGAATAGCCGTACAGCTGCTGCATCAGGGCATTTGCCTGTGCGCGGACGGAAGGATCGTGGAGAATCAGGTAGAACGTAACGATGCAGGCGGCCAGCAGAAGAAAGTTGATGACCAGCCCGATGATTCCGAGAAGGAGGGCCTGCTTTCCTCCCTGCGGAAACGTTTTCTGCTTTCCCTTGGAAAGAATGGCGAGAACCACGGCGATGCTGCCGAAGATGATCGGCAGGAAAATCGGCAGGAAAATCGTACTCCCGATGGAGAAAACGCCGAGGAGCGCCGCCGTGCGCCCGAGCTGTCTGCCGTATTCGGGCTGCGGGTGCCAGTTGGGATCCTGCTCGAATGTGCCCTGTCCCTCGTTATTCTGAGATGTGTTCCCGTTCAGATTCTGCCAGTAGGGATTCTGATGGGGATCATTGTAATAACTGCTCATAGATTGTTCCTCTTTTGCGATTGGTGTACTTCACACGAGTATATCCGTTTTCCGGGAAAAGAACAAATCAGGGGCTGCGGATACGATGTATGGTATTATAGAAACAAATTTTAAAAAATGAAAAATCCATTCGCGCCAGGAGCTTTCCGGCGCTGAACAGATGTGAACCATCAAGAGGTAACTATGGAGAAAGAGATGACGAATCCGTCTTCTGAGGATCTGATCAATGATCTGAGAAAGGAACGGCTGTTTCTGGACGTACTCTGCCGTGAATACACTTCGGTGTACTGCATGGATTTCCGGAATGCCACGCTGGAAATCCTGAAACTGGATCCGGTTGCGAATGCCTTTCGGATTTTCGGCAATGAACCCAGAAAGAAACTGGACTGCTATTCGGCGATCCGCATATACGGTGACAATTATGTCGCGGAGGAATGCCGGGAGGATTTCCGGAGAGTGATGAACCCGGACAATCTGCGGGAGCAGCTCGCCCGGGAGGATCATTTCACTTACCGGTACAGCAGCAAGCCGAACAAAGCTTCACAGAGTAATTTCGAGGTGGAGCTCCGGCGCATTGATGACCGGTTCCCCGATCTTGCGATTCTCGCGTTCAAGAATATCGATGAACTGGTGAAGGCCGAGAATGAGCGGTTCCTCAGGGCGATGGAGCAAAGGAAGCTGGAGGAGGAAGTCCGCGAAGCGCAGCTTGCGAATACGGCCAAGACCGAATTCCTGCAGAGAATGAGTCATGATATCCGCACCCCGCTGAACGGAATCTGCGGCATGCTGAACATCGCCGATCACTATAAGGATGATCTGGAGAAGCAGACGGAGTGCCGGAGAAAGGTGCGGGAATCTGCAAATCTCCTGCTGGAGATGGTCAATGAAGTGCTCGATATGAGCAAGCTGGAATCCGGCAGAATCATGCTGGAGGAGAAGTCGTTCAATCTCTATGATACGGCAGAGGAGGTTTATGACGTCATCGAGAAACTGGCCGAGGAACGCGGTATCAGCGTCACCTGCACCGGTAAGGAAGTTTCTCACTGGGACGTCATCGGCAGTCCCGTTCATGTAAAGCGGATCCTGATGAATATCATGAGCAACGCGGTGAAATACAACAAGGACGGCGGCACCATTGAGCTGGCCGCCAGGGAAATTCCGGCGCAGGAAGAGGGAATGGCACGGATGCAGTTCATCTGCAGGGATACCGGAGTCGGGATGAGCGAGGAGTTTCTGCAGCATATTTTCGAGCCGTTTTCGCTGGAACAGATCGGAGAAAAAATACGCTACAGCCGCACGGGACTCGGAATGTCCATCACCAAAAAGCTGGTAGATGCGATGAAGGGAACCATCGAGGTGGAAAGCGTCAAGGGAGAAGGGTCGACCTTCACGGTGACCATTCCGTTCCGGATTGACCGCTCCGGGACGCCGGGGAAGAGAAAACGCGGCGGGAAAGCCGCGGATATCGCAGGCCTGCATGTTCTGCTGGTTGAGGACAATGAGCTGAATATGGAAATTGCGGAATTCATCCTGCAGGAGCGGCATGCGGTTGTGACGAAGGCCTGGAACGGAAAAGAGGCGGTCGATCTTTTTGCAGGGAGCCGGCCGGGAACGTTCGATGTGATTCTGATGGACATCATGATGCCCGTGATGGACGGATATACGGCGGCGGAGAGAATCCGCGCCCTGAACCGGAAGGATGCCGGGACGATTCCGATCATTGCCATGACGGCCAATGCGTTCATGGAGGATAAGCAGAGGGCCCGCAGTGCGGGAATGAATGACCATATCGCCAAACCGGTGTCCGGAGAAGAACTGGTGAGACTCCTGTCGGAGTATCGGGACCTGAGCTGACGGGAGGAGACGGAAGGAACATGATTTGCCCGGGCCACACAGACAATCGTGACCGGCGATGACGGAAGGAGACGACAGGGACTTTCTTTTGAACGCCCGGGATCTGCTCTGCGGATTGCACGTTGTGTGAACGCCCGTGCATGCAGCGCAGGAAGAAGCGGCGCAGAGGAAGCTGCGGACTACTGCCAGACAGGAAAACGGGCGTGCGGGATCGCTCAGGTTGGGACAGTTTGCCTGATTTGTGGTCTGCCCCGCGGTTGACACTCCCAGGCGGGAGGACTATCCTACCAGATGATAGAACAAAACTTAATATCTCTTATTCAGAGTGGTGGAGGTACATAGGACCTGTGAAGCCACGGCAACCTTTGCGGCATAGAGCAGATCTGTCCGGTTTTGCCGGAATCCGGGAGAACGGCGGAGCAGATGCGTCAGATTCGTCTGACAGGCAAAAGGTGCCAACCTGAGCGATGGCGCTGGAGTGCGCAGTCGAGCAATAAGGGATTTGTGACACGAACAGATCCGCCTGCTTGATTTCGCAGGCGGATTTTTTTCACGAAGAATCCGGGAATAAGGTATTAAGTCCAACCCGGGCACCGGAAACGGATGCCCATCAACTGACTTTCAGAACAAAGGAGGTTCTAAAGTGGAGAAGTATATTTTCACATCGGAGTCCGTCACAGAAGGACATCCCGACAAAATCTGCGATGCAGTCAGCGATGCCATTCTGGATGCCTGCATGGCACAGGATCCCATGAGCCGTGTTGCCTGCGAGACTGCAATGTGCACCGGCTTTGCACTGGTTACCGGTGAGATCACGACCAAGGCGGTCATTGATTACCAGAAGGTTGTCCGTGACACCATCCGTGAAATCGGCTATGACGATTCCTCCAAGGGCTTCGATGCGGACACCTGCGCGGTATTCGTTGCGCTGGATCAGCAGTCCCCGGATATCGCCATGGGCGTTGACAAGGCACTCGAGGCGAAGGAGAACAACATGACCGATGAGCAGATCGAGGCAATCGGTGCCGGCGATCAGGGAATGATGTTCGGTTATGCGACCAATGAGACTCCGGAGTACATGCCTTACTCCATCAACCTGGCACACAAGCTGACCAGAAAGCTTACCGAGGTTCGCAAGAACGGAACCCTTCCTTACCTTCGCGCAGACGGCAAGTCTCAGGTTTCGGTTGAGTATGATGAGAACAACAAGCCGGTTCGTCTGGAGGCTGTTGTCATTTCCACCCAGCACGATGAGAAGGTTTCCCAGGAGCAGATTCATGAGGATATCCGCAAGTATGTCATCGATGCGGTTGTGGATCCTTCCATGGTGGATGCGAACACCAAGATTTATATCAATCCGACCGGACGCTTTGTCATCGGCGGACCTCACGGCGACGCAGGACTGACCGGCCGCAAGATCATTGTTGACACCTATGGCGGAGTCGGCCGTCACGGCGGCGGAGCCTTCTCCGGCAAGGACTGCACCAAGGTTGACCGCTCCGCGGCATACGCAGCACGTTACGTTGCGAAGAACCTGGTTGCTGCAGGCTATGCAGACCGCATGGAGATTCAGCTCTCCTATGCAATCGGTGTTGCACAGCCTACCTCCATCAATGTCAGCACCTTCGGAACCGGCAAGGCATCCGATGAGAAGATCGTAGAGGTGATCCGCAAGCACTTCGACCTGCGCCCGGCAGGAATCATCAAGATGCTGGATCTGCGCCGTCCGATCTACAAGCAGACCGCAGCATACGGCCACTTCGGACGCACGGATGTGGATCTTCCGTGGGAGAAGCTGGACAAGGTGGATGAGCTCAAGGCAGAGCTGTAATCGCCTGCCTGACCGGTGGAGCATAGATGTGTCACGGACAGTTTCTGATAAGAAGCATATTCTTTGCTGAAAGACACATTCCCTGCTGAAAGACACCTTCTGGTGAAAAGAAAACGGATCGGAAGCTGTAGCTGTTTTGCGGCGACCTTCTGAATCATAAAAAGAGATCCCTGGCGATCGGTTCCTTACGGACCGGTACCGGGGATCTTTTTTGCTGATTGCTTTTTTTTTGTTATGCGCTTTTGATGTCCGCTTTTGGGGACTGCGCACGTTTTGGATGTGCGTGCTCTTTGCTGTATGTTTTTGAGGGCTGCGCCCTACTGTGCACACTTTTACTGTGTGCTTTTTCCCTTAGTTTCAAACGGCTCTTAATGACAGGCCTTGCAGGCACCTGCGGATGTTACAGAAGTCCCTGAATCAGGATGAACAGGATCATCAGAG
>DAIMKA010000030.1:0-6186 GCA_036721955.1 Lachnospiraceae bacterium
GGGACCCTGGCGATCGGTCAATGCAACCCCAACGCTCAGGGAAACGGCAGGCAGATTGTCCTTGGGAATGGCGAGCTCGGCATTGATGATATCGATTTTCTCTGTGATGGTGTAATTGAGGTCGCTTGTCATTTCGACCATGATGATGGCAAATTCATCTCCGCCGATCCGGCACACATAGTCGATGGTCCGGAAGGTAACCGTCAGAAGGCGGGCCACCTTCTTCAGAATGGCATCTCCAATGGCGTGTCCGTAGGTGTCGTTGACACTCTTAAACGTGTCCACATCAATCAGAATCAGGGCGAAATCCTTTCTGTCCCGGATGTAGAGATCGAGAATCCGGTCGTAGGAGCCCCGATTCAGAAGATCTGTCAGGGGATCGTGCTCGGCCTGATGCTTGATGAGCTTCTGGCGTTCCTCGTTTTCCTGGTAGATTTTATTGTAGGTGTTCGCAAGAGACTGGAGCTCATTGGCACCGCGGACAGAGAGCAGGGTGTCGTGCTCGATATCCCTGTGGAAGGACAGAAGAGGACGAACCACCCAGAAATGGATCAGCAGGCAGGACAGGAGCATCATGGCGGCGAAAATCATCACACAGGCGATGATGAGCCGGAAGACATGGGAGAAAATAGCGGCAGCATGATCCTGACGGCTGTTGATTTCTTCGGTGAGGGTGGCGATTGCGCTGTTCACATCTCCCGAAATGATATCCTTGGCGTTCTCATAATCGGTGCCGAAAACGAGCTGCTGGGCCCGGAGCAGTTTATCCCTGGAGGAAAGAGAAGCGTCTTCCGGAGAAAGCCCGGTGTCCTGCAGCTCCTGCGGCCAGGAGGAGACGTCGTTTCCGAGACTCTCTTCTACAAGACGCATGGAGTAGTATTCGGTCTGCATCAGATTGACCGAAGCGGAGAGTGCCTTCTGGAGTGTCTGAATGGCTTCTGAGGAGCTGCCCTCCAGATCCGTGAGATCGCTGACGGCTTTTTCGCGGCTTCTGGTGACGTTGGCTTCCGTGAAATAGGCATCAATGTACTGCGGATCTCCGGTAGCCGCGGCGAGCCGCACCTGCTTCGTCAGAAAATCAGAACCCTCCTGCAGCTCGTGCACGGCGTTTTCACAGGAAATGTAATCCCGCATGGCAGAACGGAGTACCGTGTACTGCGTAAATCCATAGAGTGAAATTCCGATGCACAGACATGCGAGGAAAATGGTAGCGACAATGCTCCAGGTGCTGACGGACCGAACTTTTACTTTTCCTGCCATTTGATTGATCTTCTTTCCCATAGATTTTGTACCCTTTGTGGTCTCTGCAGAGCGCAATGCCCGGCCGAAACGGCTCCCTCACAGTCAGAAAGAGTGAACAGCGCATACAAAATATTATAATCATGCCAAGCAATGGATTACAAGAAATTTAAACAAATAATGATTGAAATTGCGGCAACTTTAAACCAGTATAAAGCGAATAAATATAAAGCGAGACAGAGAAGACCCGGAAGGCAGACGCTGTCAGCGCCGCAAGGTTCGCCGCCTGCAGGTAGCCGGTGGATATTTTCCCCTGAAAGTATGATAATTGTTTTATCCGTAATCTAAGGAGGAGAGGAATTCATCATGGCACGTGCAGTGGCTCTTTTGATCGGATATCTGACAGGCTGTGTGTTGACGGCGGCCATCGTTGCGAAAAGAAAGACAGGAGAGAGCATCTGGAGCATCGGAACCGGAAATCCGGGGATGGCCAATGTGATGGCGAATATCGGCAGAAAAGAGGGAATCCTGGTCCTGCTCGGAGACATTCTGAAAACCGTACTGGGGATGGCCCTGGCCTTTGCCTTGTTTGGAAAGGAATTGGGAAGGGAAGCCCTTTACTGGTCCGGATTCGGCTGTGTCCTCGGTCATAATTTCCCGTTCTGGACCAGGGGGAGAGGTGGAAAAGGCGTAACGGTGACCTGCACCTGGCTGATTCTCCTGATGCCGGTCTGGGGCTCCGTTTCCTGCATTCTGGGCGGTGCGGTGACCGTTCTCACCGGGTATCTTCCGCTTGGGGCGGTGCTGATCCCTGCGATTGCGCTTCTCTTTGCGGCCTGGAGGCTGGGACCGGAAGGCGCAGTTTTCATTGCACTGGGAGAGCTTGTGATGATCAGCCGGCATTACCGCGGAATCGGAAGAATCCTTCGCGGAGAGGAGGAGCGCAAATTCCGGAAAAATGGTGGCGGAAATGAAACATAAACAGGAATGACAAGGAGGAATTTTCGATGTTTCGTACTATGAGAAGTCCATGCAGATCTGTGAGGCTCTCTGCCGGAAATTCACGGAGGACGAGGAGTATATCCGGCACGAAATCGGGCATGCCGGTCCGAGAGTCCTCTGTCTGGAGCTCGTGCCGGAGCACATCACGGGGAAACTGGTCAACGAATCATAACACGAGAAAGCGGGGATAACAGAATGGATCCGAATAAGTATCATAGAAATGAACTTCTGGCACAGACCGTAATCAAGGGACTGCAGTCCAGAAATATGGCCGGGTATTATGCGGCAGATAAGAAGGAAGCACTTCAGAAGGCCCTGGAGCTGATTCCGGAAGGGAGCAGCGTTGCAATGGGCGGATGTATGACTGCACATGAAATCGGTCTGATTCCGGCGCTGCAGGAAGGAAACTATCATTATATTGACCGGGATAAGATGGAGCCGCGTGCCAGTCTGATGGCATCCTATGATGCGGATATTTTCCTGACCAGTGCCAATGCCATGACGGATGATGGAATCCTGGTCAACATTGATGGAAATGCCAACCGGGTTTCCTGTATTGCGCAGGGACCGCGCAAGGTCATTGTCCTGGCCGGCATGAACAAGGTGTGCAGTGATCTGGATTCTGCGATGAAGAGAGCGCGCAGTGTAGCGGCTCCGTCCAATGCGCAGAGATTCCAGATCAACACGCCGTGCAGGAAGACAGGCAGATGCTTCGACTGCAAAACACCGGATACCATCTGCTGCCAGTTCCTGATTACCCGCTATTCCAAGCACAAGGACCGGATCCATGTGATTCTGATCAATGAGGAGCTGGGGTTCTGAAGCATCCGCGGATGTCCCGCAGTCAGGCAGTGCCGTTCTGCACCCGGTATTCGGTGGGCGAGACGCCGACAGCTCTCCGGAAGATCCGGCTGAAATAGTTGGGATCCTGATAGCCGACCGCGCTTCCGATATCCTTGATGGAAACGTCCGGATCCGCCAGAAGCTTTTTCGCCTGATTGATTCGCAGGCTGGTGAGGTACTCAATGAAGGTGACGCCGGATTCCTCCTTGAATAATTTGCTGAAGTAGTACGGACTGATGTTGATGGCCCGCGAAACGTCATCCAGCGAGATATCGCTCTGATAGTGAGAATCGATGTAGCTGCGGGCACGCCCGATCAGGGAATCCGCGCGGTTGCGCGTTTTGGACGCGATTTTCTCCGCGGCTTCCCGGATTTTGGCTACGAACCAGACATGCAGGGCCGGAATTTCGCAGGTGGTCGCCGTCTTCAGATAATCGGCGCGGTCCGTGAAGCGATAAATTCCCATGCCGCCGTCCTCGTAGCCGACGTGCTCCGCCCAGAGCACGAATTCCAGTGCCTTCATGCGGACACTCTCTTCATGCTCCGCCGCGTGCTCCGTCTCCATCCAGGTGAAAAAGCGGTCGGCGGCATCTGCCGTGGCGTCCACGTTCCCCCGCTTCAAATTGTCAAAAATCGCATTCTCAATGTCGATGGGATAATCTCCCTCGTACTCGCAGGCGACCGGGAGATCATCCGCGTGCGCAACCGGTCCGGATCCGGCAGAAAGGCTGCGGAGTGCCTCCTGGTAGGAGACCCGCATTTCCGGAAGCGGTTTGACGTGACCGATTCCGATGCGGAAGGAGACACCGGTTTTCTCTTCCAGCTGCGAAATGATCAGGCGGACGCGGTCGATGGTTCCGATGCGCTCGTTGTAATCCGGTTCATTGACGCTGTGGGGAATGAAAACCGGGATCTTGTTCATCATGATCTGTCCGATGACAGCGGAATGGTCATATTCCTTGATGATTTCGCGAATGCGTGAATAGTACTCCTGGATGCGGATTCCGGTTCCGATGGGATTGTCCAACTGAACGTTGTCGCCGCATTCGATCAGGAGAATGTAGCCGTACTCTTCGGTGATGTCCAGAAGATTCCGGTAGCGGTCGATGCTGTCCGTTTCGGTGTCCTGCAGGAGAAGGGAGTAAATCAGACCGCTCTCGATGACCGGAACGACGGTTTCCAGCTTTTCCCAGTTCCGAAGGTCCGTGCGGCGGCGCTCCCGTGAGCGGTCGATCTCGGACATTGCCTTGTTCATAGCATCCAGAAAGGCGTCACGTTCCAGCGGCTTGGTCAGATAGGTCATCACGTTCAGGTCAATGGCCTGCCGGGCATAGTCGAATTTGTCATAGGCGGTCACAACAAGAAAAATCGTGGAAGGGCTGAATTTCCGTATTTCCCGGATGGCCTCTATGCCGTTGATGCCGGGCATCTGGATGTCCATCACGGCGATGTCGGGGCGGAAGCTCTCTGCCATTTCGATGACGGCCCGCCCGGATCTTGCGGAGCGGATCTCACAGCGGTCATGGTAATTTTTCTCCAGAAGAAAGGTCAGCGAATCAATCGCAATTCCCTCATCATCTGCAATCAGAACACGATACATAGTATTTCCTTTCTGCTATCTGTAACATCTGCTTTTTATCAGCAGTTCCTCTGCCTTCTTTTGATTATGCCTGACTCAAGGACATGATTATGTCCGGCTTAGGCTGACTTCCTGCTCTTGTTCTGCCTATTGCCGGCTGCATGGCTGGGGCAGTCGGCAAGTCTTTCTCCGGCGTCGGCTGCATAGGTTAGGACGGCCGTTGTGTCTTTTCTCATTGCCTGCTATTCAGGCAGCGGGATGTAGAGCAGCACCTCGGAGCCCTTGTTCTCCCCGGCGCTGGTGATGTCAAAGACATCATCCTGGTCATAGAAGAGCTGCAGGCGGCTGACGACATTTCCGAGGCCGACCCCGTTGGTCTCATCGCCCTTCTGACGGACCGGTGCATTGCCGGAGAGAATGGCGGCGATCTGTTCCTGACTCATACCGCGCCCATTGTCCCGGATGGAAATGGTGATGAATTTTCCGGTTCGGTAGACGGACAGCGTGATAACCGCGGGCCAGTCGATGTCGCGGACTCCGTGGTTGATGGCATTCTCGATAATCGGCTGCAGGATCATGGAAGGAACGGATACATGCACCAGATCATCATCTATGTGCTTCTCATAGGCAATGGCACCGGAGAACCGGACATTGATGATATAGACATAATTGTCCACCAGTGCGATCTCGTCCGCGAGCGTGGTGACCTGCTTCTCACGGTTGGTCTTGGAGCGGAAGAAGGAGGCCACATTCTGGAGATACCGGTAGGTCCGCTCCGCACCCTCCATCATGGAGAGCTGTGCCCCGGCGTTCAGGGTATTGAACAGAAAATGCGGATTGATCTGTGCCTGCAGGTATTTCAGCTCCGCCTCCTTCAGGTGCGTGTCCATCAGAAGCTCCCGCTCCTTCATCCGGTTGGCTGCCTCCATGGATTCCCGCAGCCTTGCAATATAGCCGCGGATGGAGACCACCATTTCATTGAAGGCAGAGCTCACAACACCAAGTTCGTCGTCGGAACGCACCTCAAGGGCGGGAACATCGAAGTTTCCCTTCCCGATTTCACCGGCCTCGGCAACCAGCGCCTTCATGGGCGCAGTGGCCTGCTGCGTGAAGGTGAACGTGATGAACAGGTTCACGATGGTGATGACGACGAGAACCGCCATGGAGACGAGCTCCAGCGTGTGGAGCATGGTCCGCAGAAGGTCGTAGCTGGAGGAGCTGGTCTTCAGCAGCATGTTGTTCATGGAATAAATGTAGGACTGCAGGTAGCCGTAGATCTTCGCTGAGCGGTCGTAATTTTCCTTGTAGCGCTGGATGTTCCGGCCGCGTTTGGCCGCCAGCGTATCTTCACAGGCGGACAGATAGCTTTCGGAGAGGTTCCGGATGTCAGCGAAAACAATTTGGACCTCACTGCTGCTGTCATAGAGATCCAGATCATCCAGAAGCTCATTGTACCGGGTCTGATATTCATAGAACTGTGCCAGGGAATCCGTGCTCTTGGTGGACAGATAATCGGTCATGCT
>DAIMKA010000030.1:6196-13166 GCA_036721955.1 Lachnospiraceae bacterium
CACGGAATCCAGCGATTCGGAGAGAGAACTGATCTGCACGCTGGTGTAGAAAATGTGGTCAATCATCCGGTCCAGCGCATGGTTGATGTTGAAGAACAGGAAAATATTGACCAGGAAAATGATTGCCGAGGTCGCTGCAAAAGTGAGAATCAGCTTTCCCTTCAGCGTGGAGCGGAGCCTTCGGAAAATATGGGAGGCAGAAGAGAGCGAAATCCGGTGCTTCATGACTGGCTGCCCTCCCTGCGCGGATCCGCCGTATTCTCCAGATAGGAGTCCAGATTGGCGGCAGTGACGGTGGTGATGTCAATGGAAGAATATTCGGAGAGAAAATCCGAATCCAGATATTCGTTCAGATCATCCACGGCCTTGGTACCGATTTCCTGTGTGGAAATGGCAAGTGTGGCAGGGATGACGCCCTTTTGGAGCGCATTGATGATGGTATCGTTGAGAGAATACCCGAGGATCTGCACGTCGCCCACATGATTGGAGTCTACAATGGCCTGACAGGCGCTGGTGGTGGAGGTTTCGTCGAGACAGACCAGAATGTCCGGGAGCTTTTCCGGGGCGGTGTTGGTGAACAGATCCGTAACAGCCTCTGCGGTGGAAAACATGCCGCTGTCCCCGAGAATCTGTGATGTGATCTGGAAGCGGCTGGTGCGGTGCTGGCTGGCGATGCAGTCCCGGAGACCGTTGAACACAAGGTTCTGACCGGTGACATGCTCCTCGGGACTGGCGATGACGAGCACCTGCATGACATTGTCGGTGACCAGATGGCTGGTGATGAATTTGCCATACTCCTGGCCGAGCGTGTAGTAGGAAATACCGACATAGCTCTTCCTCGCGGAGCCGTAGCTGTCGGTTCCGATGCAGATGACGGGAATACCGGCGTCATTGGCTGCATGGATGGCATCGGATACCGCGGCACTGTCGTCTGCATCCAGAATAATGCCGTCGGCCTTTGCCGCAATCGCGATGTTCATCAGCTCCAGTGTGGAGTAATCAACATCCAGATCCTTTCCGGTGAATTCCACGTAATCTCCGCTTTCGGAGGCACGGGCACTGGCGGATTCATAGACCGAGTTTAAAAAAGAACTGGTGCGGTCTCCGATCAGCGCGTAGCGGCGGCGATAGGAGAGGCCGGAGGTTTCCGAAGGCATAAGAGAGCGGACCTGCAGCTCGAACAGAACCAGTGTGCTCACCGTGATCAGAGCAAGAAAGGCCAGAAGAAGCTGCGGAAAATATCCGGAATGAAGCAAATTATGAAAGCGGGACCGGATCCCTGCGTTTTTCCTGTTTTTTCTTTTCATAAGGCCATTATAAGGTAAAATAAAACTGCTGTGCAGTTCTTCTGATTTTCCGTAAGAATGTTGGGACACCCGGTACGCTGACTTCCGGAAAGTTTTTCATGCAGCACCGGGAGCCACGGATCACCAAAGAAGAAAGGACAGAGAGGGGAATACGATGGACCGGAAGGAGAAAAAAGAAAACATGCTGTGTGCGGGAAGACTCCGGCGGAGACTTGTCTGTTTGGTGCTGGCGGCTCTTCTGACCGTATTTCCTGCCGGATGCGGCAGCAGGGGGACGGCTGCGGAGGTCCCCGCGGAGGAAGAGACAGTCAGCGGCAGGCCGGTGATCGGACTTGTCTTCGACTCCTTTGTCATTGAGCGCTGGGAAAGAGACCGGGACGTTTTTGTCTCCATGGGCAAGGAACTGGGAGCGGAGGTCCTTGTGGGCAACGCAAACGGCGAGGTGGAGGAACAGAAGAAGATTATTTCCCATATGATTGACCGGAAGGTGGATGTTCTGGTGGTTGTTGCAGTGGACGGCAGCGCGCTGACGGATGAAGTGGAACGGGCACACCGCGCGGGAATTAAGGTGATTTCCTATGACCGTATCATCAATAACGCGAATACGGATCTGTATATTACCTTTGACAATGAGGCCGTGGGACGCTATATGGCGGAGACCATCAACGAAGCGCTTCCGGACGGAGGCACCTATATGAAGGTCAATGGTTCGCCGGAAGACTACAACGTTACGCTCGTAAACCGCGGATTCGATGCAAGTATCCGGAGTGATCTTCAGATGATTGATTCGGTCAGCTGCAGCAACTGGAACGATGAAGAGGCATTTGCCTATCTGACGGAGCATCCGGAGGACATTCAGAATGCGGATGCGTTCATGTGCGGCAATGATGCCATTGCCGGTCAGGTGGTACGTGCGCTTGCAGAGAGAAGAAAGGCCGGAAAGAGCGTCGTGACCGGTCAGGATGCGGATCTGGATGCCTGTCAGCGCGTCGTGGAGGGCACGCAGAATATGACGGTCTACAAGCCGATCGAGGACCTTGCGGGAAAGGCGGCCCGCTGCGCGTATGAGATGGCAACAGGGAATATGCCGGATACGGAGGAGACGATCAGCGACGGAACCTATGAGGTGCCGTACATCGTACTGCAGCCCATCAAGGTCACCGGGAAGAATATGGACAGCACCGTCATTGCCAAGGGCTTCCATATGGAAGAGGATGTGTACCTTCATGTGAGTCACAATGAGGACGAGGATACGGATTCGTAAGAGAGGAACCGGAGACATCCCGGAGAGCAGGACTTTCCTGCTCTCCGGGATTTTTTTAACAAAAATATGCTAGCCTGCATCGGAGATGCGGGGACTTTCCTTGTTCAATATGACCAACAAAACCAAATATATCATATTTTGATTATTCAAACAGCATGATAAATTAAGACTCAGCAAGGGGAACAAGGAACGTTCCCGGAAACCTGTTGGGGAAAGCCCGCAAGGGCACACGACAAATTTGTATGGAGGGTATGTATTATGAACAAAAAGGTTATCAGTGCGTTACTGGCAGCTTCCATGATGACAACCATGCTGGCTGGCTGCGCAAGCGGCGGATCCGATAATGCGGCGGCAACGGACGCTTCCACGACGGCAGCGACGGAGGCAGCGGCAGACACAGAGAGCACGGATGCGGCTCCCGCGGACAGCACCGGCAAGACGGTCGGTATCTCGATGCCGACGAAGTCCCTGGAGAGATGGAACCGTGACGGTTCTTATCTGCAGAAGCAGTTCGAGGATAAAGGCTACAAGGTTGAGCTGACCTATTCCGATAACAAGTCCGCTCAGCAGAACAACGATATCGAAGGACTGATCGCCGACAACGTTGACCTGCTCGTGGTAGCAGCCATCGACGGCGAGGCTCTTTCACAGGTTCTGGACGAGGCAAAGGATGCCGGCATTCCGGTTATCTCCTATGACCGTCTGATCATGAACACCGATGCCATCAGCTACTATGTATCGTTTGATAACTACACCGTAGGTCAGCTGCAGGGCCAGTTCGTAGCAGATCAGCTGGATCTCGAGAATCAGGACGGACCGTTCAACATCGAGTTCACCGCAGGCGATCCGGCAGATAACAACGCAGGCTTCTTCTTCAACGGCGCGGTTGACGTTCTGCAGCCGTATATCGACGCAGGAAAGCTCGTCGTTCCGTCCGGCCAGACAAAGTTCGACCAGGTCGCAACCGCTCAGTGGGATACCGCAACGGCAATGAAGAGATTCCAGAACATCCTGGGCTCCTATTACAGCGACGGCACGCAGCTGGATGTAGCGCTCTGCTCCAATGACTCCACGGCTCTTGGCGTCACGCAGGCAATCGAGTCCGACTATGCAGGCTCCAATCAGGTTCTTATTACCGGACAGGACGGCGATGAGGCGAACCTGAAGAATATCGTAGACGGCAAGCAGACCATGACGGTTTACAAGGCTGTTGCAAACGAGGCGGTTGTTACCCTGGATCTTGCCACGGCAATGCTGAACGGTGAGACACCGGATGCAACGCTGATCGACAAGTCCGGTTGGGACTTCGACTGCTCCTATGATACGACCTCCTATGACAATGGAACCGGCATCATTCCTTCTTACCTTCTGGTTCCTACCGTTGTAACCAAGGATAACCTGGATGACGCACTGGTTACTCCCGGCTATTACACCAAGGACAGTGACGGATACCTTCATCCGGTAGGATGATGCGGAAGCATCCGGCAGACAACAGGTAATTTCGGCGGGCGGGGCGAAGCTGCCCCGTCCGCTTTTTCCATCGAAAAGGAGGCATTCACTTGGCGGACATTATTCTGGAAATGAAGAATATTGTGAAAGAGTATCCCGGCGTCAAGGCCTTGAACAACGTGAATTTCAAGGTGGAGCGGGGAGAAATCCACGCTCTGTGCGGTGAGAACGGAGCAGGAAAATCCACGCTGATGAAGGTCCTCTCCGGAACCATCCCCTACGGACAGTACACCGGAGATGTCATTTACAACGGCAAAGCGTGCCAGTTTCACAGTATCCGTGATTCCGAGAAAATCGGAATCGCCGTCGTGCATCAGGAGCTCGCGCTGATTCCGGAGCTCACGATTGCGGAGAACATGTTCATGGGCAATGAGCGCCGGACGAAGTTCGGCACCCTGGACTGGAACCGGACCTATAAGGAAGCACAGGACGCCATGGCACGCGTCGGACTGAAGGAGAGCTCAACGGTTCTGATCAAGGACATCGGTACCGGCAAGCAGCAGCTGGTGGAAATCGCCAAGGCGCTTTCCAAGAACTGCAAGCTCCTCGTTCTGGATGAGCCGACCTCTTCCCTGAATGAAGAGGATACCAAAATGCTGCTGGATATGCTTCTGGAATTCAAGAAGCAGGGCATTACCTCCATCATCATCACGCACAAGCTGAACGAGGTTGCGTACTGCGCGGACCGCATCACCATCCTGCGTGACGGACAGAGCATCGAGACGATGACGAATCCGGATCACAACATTGATGAGAACCGGATCATCCGCGGAATGGTAGGACGTGAGCTGACCGACCGCTATCCGCAGCGCGAGCACAAGGTGTCGGATGAAGTGCTGTTCTCCTGCAAGGACTGGACGGTTTATCATCCGGTCTACACCGAGAAATGCATGGACGACCATGTCAGCTTCAATGTGCACAAGGGCGAGATCGTCGGATTCTCGGGCCTTCAGGGCGCAGGGCGTACGGAGCTTGCCATGTCACTTTTCGGCAGAAGCTACGGCTCGCATATCTCCGGGCAGGAATTCATCGGCGGGAAAGAGGTCCATCTGAAGAATGAGGCTGAAGCCATCGCACACGGCCTTGCCTATGCGACGGAGGACCGCAAGACCAACGGACTGATTCTGGATGAGACCATTGCGCGCAACACGACGCTGGCCCGCATGGACAAGATCTCTTCGAAGCACGGAATCGTCAATGAGCAGGAAGAGAACCGGCAGGCGCAGGTGTTCTGCGATGCCATGCACACGAAAACGCCTAGCATCCAGCAGCACGCAGGCAACCTTTCCGGCGGAAACCAGCAGAAGGTCCTTCTGGCCAAGTGGATGTTCGCGGAGCCGGATGTGCTGATCCTGGATGAGCCGACGCGAGGCATTGATGTCGGAGCCAAGTACGAGATTTATCAGATCATGAACGATATGGTGGCACAGGGGAAGGCAGTCATCATGATTTCCTCCGAGCTTCCGGAGCTTCTGGGAATGTGCGACCGGATTTATGTCATGAATGAGGGCAGGATCGTTGGAGAGTTCACCGCACAGGAGGCAACGCAGGAGAAGATCATGAGTGCGATCCTCTCATCGGACTCTCACGCACAAGAGAAAAAAGAAGCGGTTTAATCAGTGGAGGTTATCATGAAAGTAAGTGCATTCATTAAAAAATATACCATGGTTCTGGCCCTGGTTCTGGTCTTTGCCTTCTTCACGTTCCTGACAGGCGGGAGACTGATCCTGGCGCAGAATATTTCCAACCTGCTGCTGCAGAACGCCTACGTTCTGGTCATGGCCTGCGGCATGCTGCTCTGCATTCTGACCGGCGGCAACGTTGATCTTTCCGTCGGTTCCACCCTCTGCCTGTCCGCGGCGGCTGCAGCGAAGATTATGGATCTCGGCGGAAGCCCGGCAGTGGCCATTCTGGTATCCATTGCGATTTCCTGCGTCATCGGTATCTGGCAGGGCTGGCTGATCGGCTATGTACACATTCCGCCGTTCATCTGCACACTGGCCGGCATGTTCCTCTTCCGCGGCATTGCCCGTGTGATTCTGGATTCCAAGACCATCGCGATTCTGAATGACAAGTTCAACAACCTGTTCACTTCCTACATTCAGATCCCCGGACTGGATGAGAACAAGCATTGTGTTTCCGCACTGATCGTCGGCATCATCGTTGCCGTCGTTCTGACCATTCTGATGTTCACGAGCCGTGCCAAAAAGGCAAAGAAAGGCTACGCAGTCGCTTCCATGGGCAGCACCATCGCCAAGGTCGTTGTATTCGACGCACTGATCATTGCCTACACCTACAAGCTGATGGGCTACAAGGGCATCCCGGTCATGGTACTGTGGATCCTGGCCGTGGTTCTCCTGTTCGCGTTCCTGACCTCCAGTACGGTCTTCGGCCGTTACTTCTATGCGGTCGGCGGCAATGAGAAGGCCACCAAGCTCTCCGGTATTGATCCCCGCAAGGTTTACTTCTGGGCTTACTTCCTGATGTCGGTACTGGCAGGCCTCTCCGGACTTCTGGTCGGTGCCAGAATCGGTTCGGTAGACGGCAACATGGGCAACTCCTACGAGATGGATGCCATCGCATCCTGCTTCATCGGCGGCGCTTCCGCATACGGCGGATCCGGCAGTGTTCCGGGAATCATGGTCGGAGCCATTCTCCTCGGCGTTATCAACATGGGTATGTCGATTCTGGGACTTCCCGATCAGTTCCAGTACGTCGTCAAGGGTGCGGTTCTTCTGGCGGCGGTTGTCTTCGATGTCGTTTCCAACCATAAGACCGGAAAGTCATGATCATCAGGCAACGAACAGCTGAATAAGAAACAAAAAAGAGAGGAAGCTTCCATTGGGAGGCTTCCTCTTTTTTACAAAATGGATATCAGAGCTCAGATTTC
>DAIMKA010000031.1:0-6246 GCA_036721955.1 Lachnospiraceae bacterium
TCGGTCTGGATTTTCCGGACATCGACGGTATTTTTATTACCCATGAGCATGCGGACCATATCCAGGGACTGGCGATGATCCTGAAAAAATACGACATCCCGGTCTACGCGACGGCGGGAACGATCGACGCAATTCTCCGGCTGGAGAAGTACCGCGATTTTGCAAGAGACCGTTTCGTCCCCGTGAAGGCGGATGAGAAGACCACCGTGAAGGACATCACGGTGAACCCGATGACGATTTCGCATGACGCGGCGGATCCGGTGGGGTACCGGGTCCTCTATGGCGGGCAGAAGATTTCGATCTGCACGGACCTTGGCTGCTACACGGATTACACCAAGGCATGCCTTAAGGATTCGGACGTGCTCCTTCTGGAGGCCAATCACGATGTCAATATGCTGCAGGTGGGACCGTACCCGTACCCGCTGAAGCAGCGGATCCTCTCGGACCGCGGGCATTTGTCCAATGCGGCGAGCGGAGAGCTTCTGGACAGCGTGCTGAATCCGCATATGAAGGCAATTTTTCTGGGACATCTCTCTCAGGAGAATAATTATCCGGAGCTTGCCTTTGAGACGGTCCGCCTGGAAATCAACGCGGCGGACGATGAGTACGAGGCAGACGAGCTTCCCATCCGGGTGGCACCGCGCAGGGAAGCGTCACGCATGGTGGAGCTGTAGGGCAGGCACACACCGGAAAATTCGGTACGTTTTTACAGATTTTCCGCGGGTGAAGGAAGCGGACACAATCAGAGCCTGGAAGAATAAAATCAACGAAGAGAAGAAAGGTGGAAATTATGGAGAAACGGGCGATCATCACAGTCGTCGGCAAGGACACGGTCGGCATCATCGCAAGAGTATGCAGCTTTCTGGCGGATCACAAGATCAACATTCTGGACATTTCCCAGACGATCGTGCAGGGATATTTCAACATGATGATGATCGTGGACATCGCGAAGCTTGAAATTCCTTTCGGAGATATGGCGGATGAGCTGGCGGCGATCGGACGCGACAGCCTCGGCGTGCAGATCAAGTGCCAGAAGGAAGAAATCTTCGATTCCATGCACCGGATCTGACACTCGGAAACGGCTGATGCCGTTTCCTCCTGTTCCGAGCGAACACACTGCGTGTGTTTGCTCGCACATCGGAGAAATCTTCTTCACGAATTTCTCCTCGTGACACTCGGAAACGGCTGACAAAGGTGGAGGTAACCTATGATCAATATCCGTGAAGTGGAAGAGACGAATGCAATGATCGAGAAGGAGAATCTGGATGTCCGCACGATTACGATGGGCATCAGCCTTCTGGACTGCATCAGCTCGGATCTTCCGACTCTGAAAAAGAACATTTACGAGAAAATTTATACGCTGGCAAAGGATCTGGTGCAGACCGGCGAGGAGATATCCAGAGACTTCGGAATTCCGATTGTGAACAAGCGGATTTCCGTCACGCCGATTGCCCTTGTGGGCGGATCTGCGTGCCACAGCACGCAGGATTTTGCCGAAGTGGCGAAGACGCTGGATGAGGTGGCGCAGAAGGTCGGAGTCAATTTCCTCGGCGGCTACAGCGCACTGGTTTCCAAGGGAATGACGAAGGCGGACGAGCTCCTCATCCGTTCTATTCCGCAGGCGCTGAAGGAGACGAAGGTGGTCTGCTCGTCCGTCAACCTCGGTTCGACGAAGACCGGAATCGACATGGACGCGGTGCGGCTCATGGGATCGATCGTCAAGGAGACGGCGGAGGAGACGAAGGACCTTCCGGTGAACGGCTGTGCGAAGCTCGTGGTGTTCTGCAACGCGCCGGACGACAATCCGTTCATGGCGGGAGCCTTCCACGGCGTGACGGAGGCGGATGCGATCCTGAACGTCGGCGTTTCCGGCCCCGGCGTTGTCAAAAAAGCGCTGGAATCCTGCCACGGCGCGGATTTCGAGACGCTCTCTGAGACCATCAAGAAGACGGCCTTTAAGGTCACCCGCGTGGGCCAGCTCGTTGCGAAGGAGGCTTCCGCAAGACTTGGCATTCCGTTCGGGATCATTGACCTGTCGCTTGCGCCGACCCCGGCAATCGGCGATTCGGTCGCGGATATCCTCTGCGAGATGGGCCTGGAGAAGGCCGGGGCTCCCGGTACGACGGCGGCGCTTGCCATGCTGAACGATCAGGTGAAAAAAGGCGGACTCATGGCATCCAGCTACGTGGGCGGCCTTTCGGGAGCGTTCATTCCGGTTTCGGAGGATCAGGGAATGATCGACGCAGCCGAGGCGGGAGCGCTTACGCTGGAGAAGCTGGAAGCAATGACCTGCGTCTGCTCGGTGGGGCTGGACATGATCGCCATTCCGGGAGACACGAAGGACACCACGATTGCGGGAATCATCGCGGATGAAATGGCGCTCGGCATGGTCAACCAGAAGACAACGGCCTGCCGCCTGATTCCGGTTCCCGGCAAGGGTGTCGGCGACAGGGTGGAGTTCGGCGGACTTCTCGGCCACGCGCCGATCATGCCGGTGAACACCTTCGGCTGTGACGAATTCGTAAACCGCAAGGGACGGATTCCGGCCCCGGTGCACAGCTTCAAGAACTGAGCTTTGGTCCGGCAGACGGATTTTGGAATTTTCGGAAGGACCGGCTTCATCAGGAGAGGCTCCCTGTTAAGTATAATTTTAAGGTTTCTTTTCTGAAAATTATGCATTAGTATAGATGCAACAGAAAACAGACATCCTGCATACAGGCAGGAATGGAGGGGTTATGGATACGAAGAAGTATGATGTGACGGCACTCGGCGAGCTGCTGGTGGATTTTACCGCAGGACCGGTCAGCTCCCAGGGAAATCCGACATTTGAAGCGAATCCGGGCGGAGCGCCCTGCAACGTTCTGTCGATGTTGCAGAAGCTGGGACATCCGACGGCATTTATCGGCAAGGTCGGCAAGGACGCTTTCGGCGAGATGCTGAAGGCAAAGGCAGGAGCGCAGGGGATTGACATGAGCGGCCTGTCGATGGACGCAAACGTACATACGACGCTGGCGTTCGTCCAGAAGCTTGCGAACGGCGACCGCGATTTCTCCTTTTACAGAAAGCCCGGCGCGGATGTCATGCTGCGGCCGGAGGATGTGCGGGCGCACCGGGAGCTCATTGAGCAGACGAAGATTTTCCACTTCGGCTCGCTGTCCATGACTGATGAGCTGGTGGACCGTGCGACGAAGGAGGCCCTGACGATTGCGAAGGACAACGGCGTTACCGTTTCCTTTGATCCGAACTATCGTCCGCCGCTCTGGAATTCCGAGGACGAGGCGAGAGAGAAGATGGTCTTCGGCATGCAGAACACGGATATCATGAAGATCTCGGACAACGAGATTGTGTTCCTGACCGGAGAGGAGAATCTGGACAAGGGCGTCCGCATGCTGATCGACCGCTACGAAATTCCGCTTGTCTTCGCGACGCTGGGACCGGACGGAAGCCGCGCCTATTACAAGGGCGAGCGCGTGGACTGCCCCGGCTTCAAGAATCCGAATACGATCGAGACGACGGGAGCGGGAGATACCTTCTGTGCCTGCGGCCTTCATTTCGTTCTGAAGTATGGCCTGAAGGAGCTGAATATCTTCCGTCTGCGCGAGCTTCTGACCTTTGCCAATGCGGCGGCTTCGCTGGTGACCACGCGCCGCGGCGCACTGGCCGTCATGCCGACGGAGGAAGAAGTGATGGAGTACATCCGCAGCTATCAGTAAGGCAGAGGGACGCTGCGAAGATTCCGGAGACAAACGGGAGAAGCGCAGCCTCGAAAAAGAGTACAGTGCAGGAATCACGGCTGTCAAATGCCGGGGATTCCTGTATTTTTTGTATGCGGTAAGAAAAAACAAATTCATGCAGCAACAGAGAAGAACGGAAGCTTTGTCTGGGATGGAAGGCAGACATTCTGAATCGATTTGAAAATGAGAGAGAAAATACCTAAAAAAGGACAGAGAAAACTCTGTCCCTTGCCAAAAGCGGTATATGGGAATCGAACCCACCTCTCAACCTTGGGAAGGTCGCATTCTACCGATGAACTAATACCGCATCTGTCCATGCCCTGCTCTTATGGTACAAAATCAGCTTATTCTGGAGATTCTGTTCCTGAACTTCCGGACACGAGATTTATTATAACAGAGGAGAGGGAGAAAGCAACCGAAAAACTGCATAATCACGAAACACATTGCGAATTGAAAATATCAGTGCTACCATGATCGTATCCGGGACGGTGACTGTGTTGCCTCCCGGACCTTATCTTCTTTCTGTAATCCAAAGCGCGCCGGGTCTTTGCCGGACCGGAACCTCCCATTCCGGCACTCCCAATCCGGTGTTACGGATTCGGCGCCGCAGCGGATTATAGGTTTGTGTTACAATATCCCCATGACTTCACTTGTTGATACAACTGAATGGATGCTTCTTCAGAAAACGGCGGTTCCTGTTCCGACCGGATTTCTGGCGGAGATGGGAACTCTTTTTGCAGGGGCTCTTTCTTTTCTTGCGGAGAGTTTTCGTTCGGGGCTTCTTGGTACCGGTGCGGGAATCGGCGTGCTGACAGCGGCGGTGATGGTTCTTCCTGCCCTGTGGTTTTCCTGGAGACTGGCGAAGAAACGCTGTGACGGAAAGAGAACAGGCAGAATACGAAAAGGCATATTTTCGGCCTTTCTCGTATTCCCGCCAACGCTCTGGGGAATGCTCCTGCTCCTTGGCTTCGGACCGGACGGATTGACCGGAAGAGAGGTGATTCACGGCATTGGCTGGGAGGGACCCTATCCCTGGCTGGGGGCCCTCCTTGCGGCGATTCTCGCGGCGCTGCCGGTCCTGCGGCTCTCGTTCCAGCGTGCGCTGGAGCGGACGGATCCGCAGTATCTTCTTGCTGCGAGGACACTGGGAATCCGGAGAACGGCCATATTCTGGAGGATTGCGCTGCCGGGAGCCCGTGGGGGCGTGGCTGCGGGAATTCTCCTCGGGGCGGCGAGAGCGGCCGGGGAGTACGGCGCCTGCGCGCTGATGGCGGTGTCCTGTCTGCGGAAGGCAGAGGAGACGGGAAGCTTCCGGGCCCGGACGCTTTCCTCCCTGAGCGGAACCGGGGTTCTGGCGGCGTGGATCTGGGATCTTGGCTGCCTTGCTGCGGGAGCGGTCCTCAGTGCGGTTATCGGTGCGGCCCTTCGCCGCAGAAAAGCGCACAGAAGACATTCGTGAGAAAACGTTCCGAAGGGGAAAACGGTCATCTGCATCATCCTCCGCTGCAGAAAAGTACGCAGAGGACATTCGTGAGAGAGAATTTATGACGGAGAATCCCGGGCGGAGCGGGATCAGCCGGAAGAACAGAGCGGCCTGTACATGAAAATGTGCGGTACGGGACAAGGCGATGAGCTTAGAGGTACATATTCGGAAAAAAGAACAGGACCGGACGCTGGATGTGAATTTCCGGGCGGAGGGAGAAATCCTGTCGATACTGGGAGGAGAGGGAAGCGGCAGAACGCAGCTGCTTTCCTGCCTTGCGGGACTGCGGGCCCCGGATGAGGGGAGCATCGTTCTGAACGGAAGGCCACTCTATGATTCCCTTCAGAAGATCTGCCTTTCTCCATCACGGCGGAAAGCCGGGATTCTACTGGAAAACTATGCGCTTTTTCCGGAAATGACGGTGGAAGAGAACATTCGTCTGGTGCTGCGTGAGACGGAGAGCCATTCGGAACGCGAGGGCGGCAGGAAAGAGGGAAGAAAGGAGAGAAGGCTTCTTGTCACAACGAGGACGGCGGAGCTTCTGAAGGAGTACGGTCTGGACGGCCTCGGCGGCTGCTACCCGGACGAGCTCTCCAGAGCGCAGCAGCTGATGGCGGCCATGGCGAGAATGATGGCGGCGGAGCCGGAGCTGGTTCTTCTCGACAATCCCTTTGCGGGGCTGGATCCGTACCTGCGCGCGGAGTTTCTGCAGAAGATCCGGGAGAAGCTGGCACCGGACAAGGGCGTGACCTGCGTGTTTGCGACCGCGGACCGGGACGAGGCCTACGCCATGGGCGGGAGCATCGCTTCCCTGGAGAACGGAGTCTGTGCGGGGGAAAAGAAGCGTGATCTCTTTTTCCGTGAGCCCTCCACGGTGGGGGCGGCGCTTCTCTCCGGCTGCCGCAACATTGCAGAGGCGCAGAGGCTGGATGACTTCCACGCGCTGGTTCCGGCGTGGGGCGCTGTTTTTGTTTTTGCAGGGAAAAAGTTTGGAAGTGACATTGATATGTCACTTCCAAACAGCAGCAT
>DAIMKA010000031.1:6358-9564 GCA_036721955.1 Lachnospiraceae bacterium
GGCAAAACCGCCTGCGCGGATTTTGCCTCAGCGAGGGATAAGAAAATCCCGCGGGCGGGCGAAGTGATTCCTCCGCGGGAAGCAAACGGCTGGGAGAAGCTTCCGGAGGATCTGGCCTTTGTCGGAATCCGGGAAGAGGATTTCTGCAGAAGGATCCCGGACGGGAAAAAGGCGGCGGACTTCCGGCGTTTCCGTGTCTTCGTGCAGCGGGTGGAGGAAGACACGCAGAACTGGAAAATCTGGTTCGCGACGGGACGCGAGGCAAGACGGCTGGAGCTCTCCGGGAAGAGTCCGGAACCGGACGGGACTTTTGCAGAGGGAACCGCCGGAACGGACGCGGAACAGAACACTGCTCCGGGAACACCGGGAGAAAAAGACAAAAAAGAAGAGAAATCGTCAGACAAAAGAAACGCCGGGAACGGGAAAGAGACGGCAAAACCCGCGAAAAAGCTTCTGTTGTGGAAGGTTTCCAAACGGGAGCTTTCCCGGGAAGAGATCCGGGGGATCCGGAGACTCTATGTTGAAAATCGTCAAATTATGCTCCTTACCGCATCAAAACGCGGATAAAACCGTTTTTTTTTCACTTGTCTGAAATTTATGCCTGAGATATGATGAAGGCGTCAGGGAGGGCGCAGCATCCGGCGAACTTCCCGGCAGAACAGGGTCACCCGGAGAAGTCAAGGATCCGGGGTGACCGGATACTGATATTTCACTATTGATAAGGAGACTGAACATGAGTGATACCAATCTCACGACTGCTGTCTGCGAGGAAAAGGGACCGATCACCGATGAGCTTCTCACCAAGATGAATGCTTATTGGCGTGCGGCGAACTACCTTTCCGCCTGCCAGCTGTACCTTCTGGACAACCCGCTTCTCAAGAAGCCGCTGACCATGGAGATGGTGAAGAAGAAAATTGTCGGCCACTGGGGAACGGTTCCGGGACAGAACTTTGTTTTCGTTCATCTGAACCGCGTCATCAAGAGATATGATCTGGATCTGATCCTTCTCTCCGGCCCCGGACACGGCGGAAACTTCTATATTGCAAATGATTACCTCGATGGTTCCTACAGCGAGATTTATCCGAACATCTCCGAGGATGAGGCAGGCCTGCAGAAGCTCTTCAAGCAGTTCTCTTTCCCGGGCGGAGTTCCGTCCCACTGCGCTCCTGAGACTCCCGGCTCCATCAACGAGGGCGGCGAGCTCGGCTATTCCATCGCACACGCATTCGGTGCGGTATTTGACAACCCGGATCTGATCGCAGCAGTGACCGTTGGTGACGGCGAGGCGGAGACCGGCCCTCTGGCCACCTCCTGGCAGAGCAACAAGTTCCTGAATCCGGTCAGCGACGGTGCGGTTCTTCCGATTCTGCACCTGAACGGATACAAGATCGCGAACCCGACCATCTTCGCGCGCATGTCTCACGAAGAGATGGTGGACTTCTTCCACGGCTGCGGCTGGGAGCCGTACTTCGTAGAGGGCGATGATCCGATGACCATGCACCGCAAGATGGCGGAGACCATGGACGAGGTCATCGAGAAGATCAAGGCGATCCAGAAGAACGCAAGAGAGAACAACGACACGACCCGTCCGGTATGGCCGATGATCGTGCTGCGCACTCCCAAGGGATGGACCGGCCCGAAGGTTGTCGATGGCAACCGCATCGAGGGCAATTTCCTGGCACACCAGGTTCCGATCATGATGGACAAGCCGGAGCATCTGCAGATGCTCTCCGACTGGCTGCACAGCTACAAGCCGGAAGAGCTGTTCACCGAGGACGGCAAGCTGATTCCGGAGCTGAAGGCTCTGGCACCGGTCGGCAACGCACGTATCGGCGCGAACCCGCACGGCAACGGCGGCAAGCTCCTTCGCGACCTGCGCATGCCTGATTTCCGCGATTATGCATTCGATATCGGAGAGGAGCACGGCAGCAGGGAAGGTCAGGATATGACCGAGCTGGGCAAGTTCATCCGCGATATCTTCAAGCTGAACGATGATTCGAAGAACTTCCGTATTTTCGGACCGGATGAGACCAACTCCAACCGCCTGAACGCAGTCTTCGATGTACAGAACAGAGACTGGAACTCCGAGCATCTGGATACCGATGATCATCTGGATCCTTACGGACGCGTCATGGATTCCATGCTGTCCGAGCATATGTGCGAGGGCTGGCTGGAAGGATATCTTCTGACCGGACGTCACGGGTTCTTTGCAACCTATGAGTCCTTCGCCAGAATCATCGACTCCATGGCTGCCCAGCACGCGAAGTGGCTGAAGGTCTGCAACCAGCTGCCGTGGCGTGAGCAGATCGCATCCCTGAACCTGATCATGTGCTCGACCGTATGGCAGCAGGATCACAACGGATTCACACATCAGGATCCCGGATTCATGGATCACATGGCCAACAAGAAGGCAGACGTTGTCCGCATTTATCTGCCGCCGGATACCAACTGCCTGCTGTCCACCATGGATCACTGCCTGCGTTCCAAGAACTATGTGAACGTCATCGTTGCATCGAAGCACCCTCGTCCGCAGTGGCTGTCCATGTCGGAAGCCGTCAAGCACTGCACACAGGGCATCGGCATCTGGGAGTGGGCTTCCAATGACCAGGGTCAGGAGCCGGATATCGTCTTCGCATGCGCAGGTGAGACTCCTACGCTGGAGGCACTGGCTGCTGTCAGCATCCTGAACAAGGAGCTGCCGGATCTGAAGATCCGCTTCATCAACGTGGTTGACCTGTTCAAGCTGCAGCCCGCCAATGAGCACCCGCACGGTCTGACGGACGAAGAGTACGACATGCTGTTCACGAAGGACAAGCCGGTCATCTTCAACTTCCACGGATATGCAGGACTCATTCATGAGCTGACCTACCGCCGTCACAACAACCGTCTGATCCACGTCCGCGGATATAAGGAGGAAGGCACCATCACCACTCCGTTCGATGTACGTGTACAGAACGATGTGGATCGTTTCCACCTGGTGCAGACTGCTCTGAAGAATCTGCCTCAGCTGGGCAACAAGGGCGCTTACCTGTATCAGAAGATGAGCGACAAGCTTGTCGAGCACAAGCAGTACATCCACGAGTACGGCCAGGATCTTCCGGAAGTTGCAAACTGGAAGTGGGAAGACCGGTAATCGGTTTTCGGCAAAAGCGGAATGCGCTGCGTTCCCATAGGAGTTTTATATTTTAGAAAAAGTCCCCTGTCGG
>DAIMKA010000031.1:9574-12667 GCA_036721955.1 Lachnospiraceae bacterium
CCGTATGAGTTCTATCAGAAGAAAGTCCCCTGTCGGAGAAATCCGGCGGGGGCTTTTTGCATGAGAAAAATTTCTGCGGCGCATAGTATGATGCTGGCGGTCATGCTAATATAGTAACTGTTCAGCATGCGGCCAAAGCTGTATCGGAGAAATCCGTGCAGAAGGTTTCTTTGAGTATCAGCGCATCCGGCTGACGGCATCAGGAAATCCCGTGAGGAAATCCGCAATGTGCTGAATCTACGTTTCTTATAGCCGCAGGACTGTGCGGCACGGAGGACTGCGATGAGATGCCCGTTCTGTGGGAAGGAAGACAATCGTGTCATTGACTCCAGACCGGTGGAGGAGAATAATTCCATCCGGCGCAGGAGAATCTGCGACACCTGCGGAAGACGGTTTACGACCTATGAGAAGGTGGAGACCATCCCGCTGGTCGTCATCAAGAAGGACAACAACCGGGAGCCGTATGACCGCTCCAAGATCGAGGGCGGAATTCTGCGCGCCTGCCATAAGCGCCCGGTGTCGGTCAATCAGATCAAGCACACGGTGGACGAGATTGAGGCGGAGATTTTCGACCGCGAGGAGAAAGAGATTTCAAGCCGCGAGATCGGAGAGCTCGTCATGGCGAAGATCCATGATCTGGATCCGGTTGCCTATGTCCGTTTCGCTTCAGTCTACCGGGAATTCAAGGATGTCGAGACCTTCATGGACGAACTGGAGAAGGTCCTGAAGACCGAGAACGGCAAGAAGGCACTGGGAGTGGGATCGGACCGCAGATGAGAGAATTGTTTTTTCCGGACAGATGGGCGAAGTCTGCCTATGAGATTGATTACCGCGGCCTGTACCGGGAAGGAATCCGCGGACTTATTTTTGATATCGACAACACGTTGGTGGATCCCAACGCACCGGCGGATGAGCGGGCGAAGCACCTCTTTGCACAGCTTCGGAAGATGGGGTTTCAGACCGTGATTCTCTCGAACAATACGGGGAAGCGGGCCGGGACCTTTGCGCGGGAAGTGGGCAGTCCTGTCGTTACGAAAGCGATGAAGCCGCTTCCGCAGAAATACCGCGAGTCCATGCGGGTGATGGGAACCGATGAAAAGACGACGGCGTTCATCGGCGATCAGATTTATACGGACATCTGGGGAGCCAACAATGCGGGCGTCCTGTCCATCCTGACGGATCCTCTCACGCAGAAGGAAGAATTCTGGATCCGCTGGAAGCGAAGGCTGGAAGCGCCTGTGCGCGGGAAAATCCGGGCGCAGCAGGAAAAATGATGAGGAAAGTTTGAAAGTGACATGAATATGCCGCTTTCAAACTGCAGCATCGGTGCTGACGCACCGGCTGCCGCATTCGGCAAAACCGCTGCACTCGAAGATGTCTGATGACATCTTCTCCTGCTTAGAGTGCCGCTTGGCGGCACTCTGTACACAGAGAGAATTCGCCTTCGCGAAATTCTCTCTGGTATCGCGGATTTTGCCTCAGCGAGGTATCAATATGGAAATTAACGGAAAAACAGCGGTATACGGTCTGATCGGCAATCCGGTCGGCCATTCCTTTTCTCCGCTGATTCACAACACGCTGGCGGAGGGCCTCGGCCAGAATATGGTCTATGAGACCTTCCCTGTGACAGATCCGGAGCAGATCGGAGACGCAGTGAAGGGCGCGTTTGCGCTTGGTATTCAGGGAATGAATGTGACGGTTCCTTACAAGAGCGCCGTCATTCCCTATCTGGTGGAGATCGACCCGGTCGCGAAGGCAATCGGCGCGGTGAACACGCTGGTCCGGATGGAACCGGAGGAGGGGCCGGACGGAGAGAATTTCTCCTGCGGCTACAAGGGCTACAACACGGATTATATGGGTCTGCGGCAGGCCCTGACCGAGATGGGGATCGGGCTGGCCGATATGGCGGTGATTCTGATCGGTGCAGGCGGTGCGGCGAGAGCGGCAGGCTTTATGTGCGGCGACGCGGGCGTCCGGCAGCTCTGCATTCTGAACCGGACGAAGGAGCGGGCGGAGCTCCTTGCGGGAGACCTTCAGAAGAAGTTCCCGCAGATGACAACGAATGTCCGGATCCTTGCGGAGGCTGCGGCGGCTGCACAGGAATTCAAGGGAGCCGGAGAGAAGGTCCTTGCGATTCAGTGCACGAACGTCGGTCTTGCGCCGAAGGCAGACGAGGTTCCGGTGGAAGATCCTTCCTTCTATGAGAATGTGGATGCCGTGTATGACTGCATCTACAATCCGGAGGAGACCCGTTTCCTTTCGATGGCGAAGGCAGCGGGGAAGCCGGGGCGGAACGGCATGGATATGCTGCTCTGGCAGGGGATTCTCTCGTTTTCGTTCTGGACGGGCCAGAAGCCGGATCATGAACTGACGGAGAAAATCCGGAAGAAATTATACGAATTTCTGGCGTAACGGAGACAGAAAACGGGGGCGGCGGATGAACAATTATGTGCTGATCGGTTTTATGGGGTGCGGCAAGACAACCATCGGAAAGAAGCTCGTGGAGAGGACGGGAATGGAGCAGTTGGACACCGATGCCCTGATCGTGCAGAAGGCGGGCATGCCGGTCACTGAGATTTTTCACAGGGAAGGCGAGCAGGGATTCCGTCTCCGTGAGACACAGCTTCTGGAGGAACTCGTCCGGAGCGGGCGGGAGAATGTCGTTTACTCCACCGGCGGCGGGATCGTGATGCAGGAAGAGAACAGGAACCTTCTGCACCGCCTGGGAACCGTGGTTCTTCTGGAAATCACACCGGAAGAGGTGATCCGGCGGCTGGGAAAAGATACCACGCGCCCTCTTCTCCAGGGAGAGGACCGGATGAAAAAGGTCCGGATGCTGATGGCGAGGCGAAGGACGGCCTATGAGTCCTGCGCGGATCTGAGGATCGAGGTCTCCGGGAAGACGCCGGAAGAAATCATGGAAGAGATCCTGCAAAGCCCGCAGGGAGTCTGAAGAGAATCCGTACGGAAAACACAGAAGAAAAGGACAGAAGTTTGAATGTGATCGCCGATGCGATCGCATTCAAACACAATTGGTGCCGCTGAGCGGCCCCAATTTCGATGATCCCATCGGAGAAAGCCCGTTCGGGCATT